>JAUQVQ010000095.1:0-6083 GCA_039794725.1 Gloeomargarita sp. HHBFW_bins_162 | reverse complement strand
CCGGCGGCTACCCTGCACAGTCAGCAGTCCCCCTTTGAGCGCAAACGCACCCTGCAACGTTTACAAAGTAATGAATTACGCCTGCTGTATCTGGCACCCGAAACCCTTTTGAGTCCGCCGGTGTGGGAAGTTCTCACCCGTCCCGATGTGGCGATTCGGGGGATTATTTTGGATGAAGCCCATTGTCTGGTGCAGTGGGGGGACAGTTTTCGTCCGGCCTACGAGCGGTTGGGAGCAGTGCGGGGAACCTTGCAAAAACACAAACCCGCCGGGACGCGCATTCCCATTGCCGCCTTTACCGCCACCGCCGACCCGTTTGTGCAGGAGACGATCAAGCGGGTATTGCGTTTGGAAAACCCGGAAGTGGTGCGCCGCAGTCCCTACCGTAAGAACATTAACATTACCGTCCGCACGGTCTTGACCCCCCACCAACGCCAACAGCAAGTGTATTACACGATCAAATCGCACGAGGGGGAAGCGGGTTTGGTCTATGTGGCAACCCGGCGGGATACGGAAACCTGGGCGGCCTGGTTGCAAAAAAAGGGCATCAAAACCGAGGCCTACCATGCGGGGTTATCGGCTCCCCAACGGCGGGAACTGGAGCAACTCTGGCTGACCGGCGGCGTGCCGTTTTTGGTGTCCACCAGTGCGCTGGGGATGGGGGTGAACAAACCGGACATTCGCTGGGTGATTCATGTGCAACCGCCGTTTAACCCGTTGGACTACATCCAGGGCATTGGCCGGGGCGGGCGGGACGGGGGGCAAGCAGAAGCCATTACCTTTACCAGTCAACCGACGGGGTGGTGGGGGAAACTGCCGGTCGGGTGGCTCTTTGACTGGCTGAATCCGACCGAAATGAAATCCCAACGCCATTACCTCGACCAACTCCAAAAACAGTACCACCAAGCCCAAAAAGCGGCGCACACCCTACCCCCCAAAGGGACATTAGAGAAACTCAAGGATAACCCCCAAGCGGCGGCGGCGTTAGCTCTTTTGCATCGGGTGGGGGCACTGCACTGGGAAGACCCCTACACCTACAAAATTCTCAAAGACAAACTGGCGCAAATTAACGTTCAACCGAGCGATACGGGCTTGAAGGCGATCAATGCCTATTTAAGAAGCGACGAATGCCGGTGGTTGTTTTTGGTACAGGCGTTGGGGTTACAACAGGAAGGCGACCCCCTGCCCTGTGGACATTGTGATAACTGTTGGCGAGCCGGACGGGGCAAACGGGCGTGAGCAGAATCAGCCTACTGCCGTTTAGGATTCACCGAGAGCAATAACAAACAAAATCCGGTGGCTATAGAAGTCCTTTTTGCATGTGAAATAAGGGTCGCAGGGGCGTTGCCCCGGTTTCTGGTTCTCCCTACTTTTTTTGTTCTTGAACCTTCTAGGATTGCTATATCCCCCTATAGGAAACCTCTATTAATTCATCATTAGCGGTCGCAGGGGCGCAGCCCCCGTCTCTGGTTCTCCCTACTTTTTTTGAGAGTTTCAACTTGTTGATGATAATGGTACTATTCTGCGCCCCAGAATCACGATTCTGCCGGTATTCTAGGTGTGCAGATAACCCCTCTAGCATTGTTTACTTGAAACTCTCCTTTTTTTGTTCTTGAACCTTCTAGGATTGCTATATCCCCCTATAGGAAACCTCTATTAATTCATCATTAGCGGTCGCAGGGGCGCAGCCCCCGTCTCTGGTTCTCCCTACTTTTTTTGAGAGTTTCAACTTGTTGATGATAATGGTACTATTCTGCGCCCCAGAATCACGATTCTGCCGGTATTCTAGGTGTGCAGATAACCCCTCTAGCATTGTTTACTTGAAACTCTCCTTTTTTTGTTCTTGAACCTTCTAGGATTGCTATATCCCCCTATAGGAAACCTCTATTAATTCATCATTAGCGGTCGCAGGGGCGTTGCCACCGTTTCTGGTTCTCCATCATCTTGGCATTCTGGTAATAGAACTTCTCCTGATCCTCAATAAATAGACTTGAACCTTCTAGGATTGCTATATCCCCCTATAGGAAACCTCTATTAATTCATCATTAGCGGTCGCAGGGGCGCAGCCCCCGTCTCTGGTTCTCCATCATCTTGGCATTCTGGTAATAGAACTTCTCCTGATCCTCAATAGATAGAGGTGTCAGAGTGCCCTACTGTAATTCCTCTTGTTTGGTCGTACTGGGTAGAGATTGGGGATTGACCGCTGGGGGAGGAAGCATCCCCATCTGGGCTTTCATGGCCAATAATTCCGCATCCAAATCACTACTGCTTTCCAGCAACTTGAATTGCTCTTCCAAATTATCCCCCGCCAGTTCCACCGTCGCTTGGGCTTTGGCTTCCTGGGTCAGCACCTTGTCTTCCATGCGTTCAAAAGCGGCCATTGCACTGCTGGTACCGACTTTGCCCAGGGCTTGATTCACCTGCTCCGTAGCTTTAGCGGCACGCAGACGGGCTTTGAGCATATCTTTCTTGGTTTTCGCCTCGGCAATTTTGCCCTCCAAGGCGGTCATCTGACGGCGGAGATTTTCCAACTGGGCGGACTGCTGGTCCAACTGGGTTTTGAGGGCATTAGCCGTGTCTGCATACCCTTTGCGCCGAGATAGGGCTTGCTTGGCCAGTTCCTCATCCCCTTTTTGCAAGGCAAGCTGGGCTTTGCGATACCACTCATCCGCCAATGCTACATTTTGGTTGTACTGCTGTTCAACCCGCTTGTGGGTGGCCATCGCCTGCGCTACTGCCTGCCGCAGTTGCACCTGGTCTTCCTGCATGTCCAACAGGGCTTGATCCAGGATTTTCTCCGGGTCTTCAGCAGCGCTGATGGCGGCATTCAGATTAGCACGGAATAAGCGACCCAAACGGTCAAACAAGCCCATCGTTTTACCCCCAAGCGACCAATGCACCCATTATACAATCTGAACTGAGTTTAACAGACCGTCCCCCGCTGCGCTTCCATATCCACCGGGCGCATTAGGTACAACCGCAGGAGATTCCCGGCGATGCTGACGGCGTGGGGCAGTTGGCGCAAACGCTTGAGGAATTTCGCGCCTTGAGTTTCGCCGATTTGGACAATCTTCAGATAGCTGGCGGCGCAGGCATCCATCAGCTTTTCAAACATGGGATGTTCCACATTGAGAATCACGGGGAACACCCGCCCGGCTGTCCAGTTGGTCTTGCGGATTACTTCCAAATCATAACTGCGGGCTTCCAGCCCAATGGCGGCATAAAATTTTGCCCGTTGTAAATCATTCAAATACATGGTGGCAAACACCGACAACAGGAAAAACCGACACCACAACCGGGCTTTCCAATCGTTCAAAAACTGGGGATTCGCCCGCAAAATCGCATCAAAGAAATCCCCATGCCGGTTTTCATCTTGACACCAGTTTTCAAAGAATTTGAAAATCGGGTAAATCCGGTCTTCGGGATGTTGCTCCAGGTGGCGATAGATGGTGATATACCGCCAGTAGCCAATTTTTTCTGATAGATAGGTGGCGTAGAAAATAAACTTCGGCGCAAAGTAGGTGTAACTGCGGTGGCTGGTGAGGAAACCCAAATCCAAACTCAGCCCAAAATCCGCCATCGCCTTATTCAAAAATCCCGCATGGCGAGCCTCATCCCGGGACATCAGGGCGAAACATTCGGCTAAGACCGGGTTTTTCCCTTTGAGTTTACGAGATAATTCCTTGTAGAGTAAAAAACCGGAAAATTCTGCTGTACACGAACGCTCCAAAAACTCAATAAATAACCGGCGAGTTTCCCCGTCAATATGATCCCAGGAACGGTTAAAATCCTCATCCCGCACGAAGTGATGCCGGTTGTAATCCGCTTGAAACTCACTCAAAATCGCCCGCAATTCCGCTTCATTGGCTCGAATGTCCATCGCCGCCATCGCATCAAAATCTGTCGTGTAAAAGCGGGGCGTTAAAATCGTTTCCTTCGCCGGAGCTTTAATCCCAGGGCGCAGTTCAGTAAACGTAGTCTCTTGCGGCGTGGCAACCATAGGTGTTTCTACCAAAATCCCTCACTTACCGAGTATGCTACTGGTGTTACCCCCCTGACCAGCAGGCTTTACATTTCTTGATACACTGGAGGAGTACGTCCGGGGGGAGAAAGCCCATGCAACGGTGGGTACTAGCGGTGGGAGCCGTATTGTTGGCGGTTGCTCTATTTTTGGGGGTGCGGGGTCAGCAGGGGGCGGTGTCATTATCCAGTTTGGCGGCGCAGTCTGTTCCTTTGGACATGGCTCTGGTGAATGACCGTCCGACCATGATCGAGTTTTATGCTGATTGGTGTCAGACCTGTCAACAGATGGCCAAGGATTTGCAGCAGTTGGAAACGGCCTACCGGGAGCAGGTGAATTTTGTGTTTTTGAATGTGGATAATCCCCGCTGGATTCCCGAACTGTTGCAGTACGAGGTGGATGGAGTGCCTCGGTTTATTTTTCTGGATCGGGAAAACCATTTGGTGGGCGATGCGGTGGGGTTACAACCCCGGACGGTGATGGATGCGAATATGATTGCCCTGGTGCAACACCAACCCTTGCCGTTTGTGCGGGCGGGACACAGTTCCCCCGTGACCCCGAATTTTCAGGGCAAACCGACGGTGGAACCCCTGACGCACGGTACGCCTGTCTCCTAAGCGTTGGCTTCCAGGGGCGATTTAATACCGAGATACAATTCGCCAATGCGGGGGTCATGGAGCAGTTCGGAACCGACGCCGCTGTAGCATTCTCGGCCATTTTCTAAGACGTAGCCCCGATGGGAAATTTTCAGAGCTTGGCGGGCGTTTTGTTCTACGAGTAAAATTGTAATTCCTAAGCGATTGATTTGCCGAATATAGCCCATCACTTCACCGACCAATTTGGGGGAAAGCGCTGCCGAGGGTTCATCCAAAAGTAAGAGTTGGGGTTGTCCCATCAAGGCGCGTGCCATCGCCAGTAATTGGCGTTCGCCCCCAGATAAGGTTCCGGCTCGTTGCTGATATCGTTCTCGTAAAATGGGGAACAAATGGGTTAATTCATCCACACGTGCTTTTAAGGCTTTACCTTGAGTGTAAACGGCACCAATACTCAGATTTTCAGCAACCGTGAGCGAGGGGAAAACATTGGCAAGTTGGGGGACATAACCCATTCCTAAAGCGACCAATTCATGGGTGGGAATCCCCTGGGTTTCTCGTCCGTTTAATTCAATCCGTCCCCGGCGTTGGGGTAATAAATTAAAAATGGCTTTGAGTAGGGTGGATTTCCCGGCACCATTGGGACCAATCAACGTGACCAATTCCCCTGGATAAATTTCAATACTTACCCCCTGCAAAATATCCAAACCTGCCACATACCCGGCATAGACCTTTTGAACCGTAAGTAGGGCCTGATTCATGCACAGCCTCGCAATATCTGAAAATTTATGGTACTGGAGTCGGGGTCATTCGTTCCGTTACACAGCTATCGGTTCCCAAAATTGGTATGGTAGTAAAGGCGTGGGGGCGGTTAGCTCAGCGGTAGAGCGCCTGCCTTACAAGCAGGATGCCACTGGTTCAAATCCAGTACTGCCCATTCCCCTAAAACCTCGACCCCATAGGTATTTAGCAAAGCTACAGCAATCCTTTTGGAATTGGGAACAAAGGTTGCAGGGGCGCAGTTTTCCGTCATTCGGGCGTTCTGACCATAGAATTTTCCGAGGTGCCCATGTAATATACTTCTTGCGTAAATGCTAATAACTCAAGGGCACCTCTAAAAATTGGTAATTAGCGGTCGCAGGGGGGCACCCCCCGCCTCTGGTTTTTCATAATTTGGGTGTTCTGACAATAGGGAATTTCTATTAATTCATAATTAGCGGTCGCAGGGGGGCACCCCCCGCCTCTGGTTCTCCGTAATCTCTGGATTCTAGTTGAGAGATTAGACCTCTTGCATGATTCTTAAATTGTTATACTCACCCTCACCCCCTGCCCCTCTCCCATCAAGGGAGAGGGGAGAAAACCAAAACGGGGCTACGCCCTGCGACTCTTGTTTCATATTCAAAAAGGACTGCTCTATTCACCCTCACCCCCTGCCCCTCTCCCATCAAGGGAGAGGGGAGAAAATTCCA
>JAUQVQ010000094.1:0-6104 GCA_039794725.1 Gloeomargarita sp. HHBFW_bins_162 | reverse complement strand
TGGTCGAGTCTCTCGTTGGCGGCGATTGTCATCCCGTTGGATGAATTACCCAGTATTCGGGAGCAGGATTCGTTGGCCAAGGCAATTGTGACCCTGGGGGATCAGCACGGCTGGCTGTTGGTGCGCTCGCCGGTGGGTGGGGTGCAGGGGTTAGTGCGCCGGGGGGATATTCTCAAACCGTTGGCTCTGTTTTTGGGCATGAGTGGAGCGGACTTGGAGCGGGTGAACCGGGAGGGGCGGTATCCCCAAGGCTTAAATTTGGTGCCAATTGCCCAGAAAGCCCTGGAACTGGCGGCCACTCTCCCGGAAACGCAAGCCTAGGCTACCCAGCAGCGGGCGACGTGTTCGGCCAAGTCCACCACCCGTTGGGAATAACCCCATTCGTTGTCGTACCAAGCCACGACTTTCACCATCGTGCCGTCCATGACCATCGTTAACGCCCCATCCACAATCGAAGAGGTGTCGGTGCCCCGGTAATCGCTGGATACCAGGGGTTCTTCGTTGTAGGCGAGGATACCTTTCAGGGAGCCTTCGCTGGCCTGTTTCAAGGCGGCATTCACTTCTTCGGCGATGGTGGGCTTGCTGACTTCGACCACCAAATCCGCCAAGGAGACGTTGGGGGTAGGCACCCGGAAGGCGATGCCGTTGAGTTTGCCGTTCAATTCGGGCAGAACCAGACCCACTGCCTTGGCTGCGCCGGTGGAGGTAGGGACAATGTTGACCGCCGCCGCCCGTGCCCGTCGTAAATCCCGGTGGCTGGCATCCAACAGCCGTTGGTCGCCGGTGTAGCTATGGGTGGTGGTCATCAGGCCTTTGACGATGCCGAAATGTTCATGGATTACCTTGACTACCGGCGCCAGACAATTGGTCGTACAGCTGGCATTACTAATGATGTGATGCTGGTGGTGGTTGTACTGGTCGTGGTTGACCCCCATCACAAACGTACCGATGTTGGCGCCTTTCCCCGGTGCCGTGATCATCACTTTTTTCGCTCCGGCGGTGAGGTGTTTGCTGGCACCTTTTTCGTCCACAAACACCCCGGTGGCTTCAATGATTAAATCAATCCCCAGTTCCGCCCAGGGTAGGTTTTCCGGGTTGCGGTCAGAATAGCATTTGCAGGTTTTGCCGTTGACGGTAATCGAATTTTCATCACTGGTAATTTCGGCATCCCACCGCCCCAACATGGAGTCGTATTTGAGTAAATGGGCGTTGGTTTTGGGGTCAGATGTATCATTAATTGCGACAACATCCAGCCCGGTGGTCGCCCGTCCCATCCAACAGCGCAGGAAGTTGCGCCCGATGCGGCCAAAGCCATTAATTGCAACCTTAATCACGGTAGTCCTCGATGGTGATGATGGCGTGAATTTGCCCACCATCTTACCACCGTTTGGGCATTCTCACCGGGGATCAAGGGGAAACACAGTAATTTTGTCTCTAACAGCAATGGCGGTGGGGAAAAACCGCCAAGATGACCGCATTCCCACCCACGGCAATTCCTGGTATGATAACCCCTGAACCCCGTTGTGGTGTCGTAAGGAGTTGGGATGCCGCCCTGTGCGATTGACCTGTCTGGCCGCCCCTTTCATTTTATTGGCATTGGTGGCATTGGGATGTCGGCGCTGGCGTATATTTTGGTCAGTCGGGGCGTACCGGTGTCGGGTTCGGATGTTTCCACCAATGGCATCAGTGCCCGCTTGGAAACCTTGGGAGTGCGGGTGACGGCGCAGGATGGGTCGGCGTTGCGGGAGCGGGGGGAACCGTTGCCCCAGGTGATCTGTTCAACCGCAATTAGCGATTCCAACCCGGAATACCAACTGGCTCGGGCGTTGGGCTGTCCTATCTTCCACCGTTCCGAGGTCTTGGCGGCTTTAGCCCAGCAGTACGAGAGTATTTTGGTGGCGGGGACACACGGGAAAACCACGACCAGCAGTTTAATTAGTCACATTCTTTTGCAGGCAGGCTACGACCCCACTATTATCATTGGCGGCGAGGTGAGTACCTGGGGAGGCAATGCCCGCCTGGGACAGGGGCGGTTTCTGGTGGCGGAGGCGGACGAATCGGACGGCACGTTGGTGAATCTGCAGGGACGGGTGGGGGTAATTACCAACATTGAATTAGACCATACGAATCACTTTGCCTCACTGGCGCAGGTGGTGGAGACATTTCGCCGGTTTGCCCAGCACTGCGGGCTGATGGTGGTTTGTGGGGATTGCCCGACGGCGGCGGCGTTGGTGTCGGAGTTGACCACGCCGGTTTTGACCTACGGGTTAAATGTACCGGCGACCTACACGGTGACGCAGGTGAATTACGCGCCGACCGGGATTAGCGCCCAGGTGTGGGAACGGGACCAGTGTCTGGGCACCCTGACCCTGCCGCTATTTGGTCAGCATAATTTGAAAAATGCTTTGGCGGCAGTGGCGGTGTGTCGGGAATTGGGGGTGGATTTTGCCGTGATTCAGCAGGCAGTCGCCACTTTTGCGGGGGCGAGGCGGCGGTTTGAACTGCGGGGGCAGGGGAATGGGATTGAATTTTATGACGATTATGCTCACCATCCCAGCGAAATCCGGGCGACGTTGAATGCGGCTCGTCAGCGGTGGCCGCAGGGGGAACGGCGGTTGGTGGTGGTGTTTCAACCCCATCGCTACAGTCGCACGGCCAGTTTGCTGGCGGATTTTGGGCCGGTCTTTGCGGAAGCGGATGTGGTCATTACCCTGGATATTTACGGGGCGGGGGAAGCCAATCCGACCGGGGTAACGGGGGAAGACTTTGCCCAGCAGGTGCGCCAACACCATCCCCACGTGACCTATGCGCCCACGTTGGAGGCGGTGGAACACCATTTGCGGGAATTGCTACAACCGGGGGATGCGGTGTTGTTTTTGGGGGCGGGCAACCTTAACCGGGTAATTCCCCGGCTGTTGGAATTTTACCAGCCCAGTGACCCTCTCACGGTGGGATGACGGCGACTGACCCCCTAGCGCAGTGTCAAGCCCAAGCGAGTCTGGCCGAATTGACCACCTATCGGGTCGGCGGGTCAGCCGAGTGGTTGGCCTTACCCCGCTGTCTGGAGGAATTACAAACGCTGCTCACTTGGGCGGCGCAGGCCAAGGTACCCACAACGGTCATCGGGGCGGGGTCGAATCTTTTAATCAGCGACCGGGGCGTGCCGGGGTTGGTTCTCTGCACCCGGTATCTGCGGGGGGTGACGTGGGAGGAAACGACGGGACAGGTGACGGCGGCGGCGGGAATGCCCCTACCCCAACTGGCCTGGGAGGCGGCACGGCGGGGCTGGCAGGGGTTGGCGTGGGCGGTGGGGATTCCGGGAACGGTGGGTGGGGCGGTGGTGATGAATGCCGGGGCGCAGGGGGGCTGTACGGCGGATTACCTGATTTCAGCGGATGTTTGGCAGGAGGGGGCAATCGTGACCTTAACGGCACCGGAATTAAAGTACGACTACCGCTATTCCTGTTTGCAAACGCGCCCTGGGGTGGTGGTGTCCGCCCGCTGGCAATGTCTGCCTGGTTCTCACCCCCAGGAGATTCTGCAAAAAACCAGCGATTATCTCCAGCACCGGCGCCGGACGCAACCTTATCATTTGCCCAGTTGCGGCAGTGTTTTTCGCAATCCCTCGGACTACAAAGCGGGGTGGTTGATTGAACACAGCGGCTTGAAAGGCTACCAAATCGGCCAGGCGCAGGTATCTCCCATGCACGCCAATTTTATTGTGAATTTGGGTGGCGCCACGGCGCAAAATATCTATGATTTGATCCATCACGTACAAGCGGTCGTTCAGCAAAACTGGGGGATAAAATTGCACCCAGAAGTGAAATGCCTGGGAGATTTTGGATGACCTGGTGGCGCAATTCCCTCGCCCGTTGGGGCGCAATTATTCTGCTGGTGTTGTATGTGGGCATGGTTGGGGCGGATTTTTTGGCGCCTTATGACCCCTACAGCAGCCAAGAAAACGGGGCACTGCTTCCCCCCACCGCGATTGAATGGCGACCCTGGCCGCACGTTTATCCCACCACCCAAGGGCCACTGAATTTAGATACGGGGGAACAAGAATTAATCGTGGATCGCACGCAACCGACGCCGGTACGGTTTTGGGTGCGGGGCTACACCTACCACTGGTTGCAGTTAACCCTGCCGATGCCCCAACGCACGACCCGGGGCTGGCAGGTCACGGATTGGCGGGTGATTCCTGGGATCAAAAGTGATTGGCATTTGTTTGGTGTGGCCTCCCCGGCGCATATCAACGTCTTGGGCACCGATGACCAAGGGCGGGATCAGTTGAGTCGGCTGCTGTTGGGAAGCCGCATTAGTCTGTCGGTGGGTTTGGTGGGAATTCTCATCACCTTTCCCATTGGCATCCTGTTGGGGGGAGTGGCGGGCTATGCGGGGGGGTGGGTGGATGCGGTGCTGATGCGGTTGGTGGAAGTGCTCATGACGATTCCCAGCATTTATCTTTTGGTGGCGTTGGCCGCAGTTTTGCCGCCGGGGTTAACCAGTAGTCAACGATTTTTGCTGATTGTACTGATTACCTCGTTTATCAACTGGGCGGGGTTGGCACGGGTGATCCGGGGGCAGGTGTTGAGTGTGAAAGAACGGGGATTTGTGCAGGCGGCACGGGTGTTGGGCGCACGACCGTTGGGCATTTTGTGGCGGCACGTTTTGCCCCAAACCACGACGTATGTGATTATTGCCGCAACGCTAACGGTTCCCGGATTTATCGTGGCGGAATCGGTGCTGAGTTTGATTGGGTTGGGGATTGAACAGCCGGATGCCTCCTGGGGCAATATGCTCTCGCTGGCGACCAATGTATCAATTATGTTGCTCCACCCCTGGTTGGTCTGGCCGCCCGCCCTGATGATCATCCTGGCGGTGTTGGGGTTTAATTTGTTGGGGGACGGTCTGCGGGATGTCCTTGACCCTCGACAAACCGCCCCGGAGTCCATCAAAATAGAGCGTTAATGGCACTGCCACTGCGTTCGAGGCGATTATTCCCCAGGCGGCAGTCATCGTTATTGGGATTAGCATCGATTCGAATATCGGGGTCGTAGCCCACCTCCAGGATGTAGCTGGGGGGAAACTCCCCTTCAGCTGGGGAAGAGCTATTCCAGTTCCGTTCAAAGACGACGGTGACTTCCTGACCGGGAGTGAGATTCTGGAACGACCGTTGCGCCACTAATTGGGGGCGGCCACCCGGCATTTGTTCGTACAAGTAAACGAATTGTTGATTGGCACCGGATTGGTAGGCGGCGGTTCCTTGGTTGCGAATCACCCCGGTAATGCGTACCCGGCCTTGGAAGGGGGTGGTACGGTTCACCAGGGTAAAATGCACGGCTTGCGCCGCGGGATCAGGACAGGTCAGTACCGGCAAAGGCTTGGATACTGGAACAGGATGCCGTTGCAACTGCTCGACTGTTTTGGGGTTGATGGGGGTCTGAGCCGAGAGGGGACGCACGCCAGTAGCGAACGACGTTACGATGGCTCCGGTCATCAGCATTAGGGACAAACATTGACGCATCATAACTGGATACTCCTGTGGATGAAGGGTGAGGGAATACTCCCTTGCTTCCAATCATGCGGCAATTATTTGGGCGGGGCTGTGCGTTCTGTCGTCCTGATGATGTAATGTGAATCACGCTTCAGGACGAGAGCAATCCTTTTTGGGGCTGGAAATAAAGGCCGTAGGGGCGTAAGCCCCCGTTTGCGGTTCTCGGCAATTTCTGGATTCTAAATGAGAGATTCTTTCCCCAATTGAATAAAGGGCACCTCTATTAATTAGTAATTAGCGGTCGCAGGGGGGTACCCCCCGTCTCTGGTTCTCCGTAATTTCTGGATTCTAACCGAGAGATTTTTTCCCCGATTGAATAAAGGGCACCTCTAAAAATTGCCAATGAGCGGTCGCAGGGGCGCAGCCCCCGTCTTTGGTTCTCTTAAATTTATTGGCTCTCAAGGGCACCTCTAAAAATTGGTGATTAGCGGTCGCAGGGGGGCACCCCCCGCCTCTGGTTCTCCGTCATCTCTGGATTCTAAATGAGAGATTCTTTTCCCGATTGAATAAAGGGAACCTCTATTAATTAGTAATTTAATTAGTAATTAGC
>JAUQVQ010000093.1:4534-6114 GCA_039794725.1 Gloeomargarita sp. HHBFW_bins_162 | reverse complement strand
AAATGAACCGGCGTGCCCCGGAAGCCAAGATGTTCTCGGAATTGGTGATCCAGGTAGCGGCGGTAGTTGTCCTTAAATAATTTGGGGTCGTTGACAAACAGGGCGATGGTCGGGGGTTGGCTCTGGACTTGGGTGCCGTAGTAGATGCGGCCTTGACGACCCTGGCGGGTGGCGGGGGGGGATTGCCAGGCCGTGGCTTCGGCCAAGACCTCGTTAATCACAGCCGTAGTCACGCGGCGGCGGTGAGACTCGGCGGCCGATTGCACAAGCGTGAGAATTTTATCCACCCGTTGGCCGGTCTTGGCGCTGACAAAAATCAGGTCGGCCCAGTCCAGGAAATACAAGCGGCTCCGCAGTTGACGTTCTACTTGGGGCAGGGTATGGCTGTCTTTGCTGACGGCATCCCATTTATTGGCCACCAACACACACGCCCGTCCCTCCTCCACAATCCGGTCGGCCAGTTTCAAATCCTGGTCGGTGACCCCCTCGGTGACATCCAGAACCAACAACACCACATCGGCACGGCGAATGGCCTTAAAGGCACGGTTAATACTGAAAAATTCCGGGCCGTAATCCACATACTTTTTGCGGCGAATCCCGGCGGTGTCAATCAGGCGGTAGGTTTGTCCGTCCCGGGTCAAGAGGGTGTCCACGCTATCACGGGTCGTCCCGGCAATCGGGCTGACAATGGCTCGCTCGGAACCCACCAATGCGTTTAACAAACTGGATTTGCCCACATTCGGTCGCCCCACAATCGCCACCTGAATTGCTGTCGGGTTATCCTGATCCTGCACCAGCGGCAAATGGGGCACCAACGCATCCAACAAATCCCCCACCCCCGTACCGTGCCCCGCCGAAATGGGATAGGGTTCGCCCAGCCCCAGTTCCCAAAATTGGGCGGCTTGAGTCAAGCCCTGCGTAACGGATTCACACTTATTCACCGCTAAGAGGACGGGCAGAGTCTGTTGGCGCAACCATTGGGCAATTTCCGCATCCCCTGCCGTTGGCCCGGTCTGACCATCCACCACGAAAATTACCGCCTGCGATTCACTCATGGCGGTCATGGCCTGCTGCCGAATCTGGGGTAAAAATTCCGTATCGTCATCAAATACCAAGCCCCCCGTATCCACGATCAAAAATTCCCGATCCTGCCAAAACGCCGGGCGGTAGGTGCGGTCGCGGGTCATGCCCGGTTGGTCATAGACAATGGCTTCTTGACTCCCGGCAATGCGATTCACCAGGGTGGATTTGCCCACGTTGGGACGACCAATCACTGCCACAATTGGTAGAGACATGGTACGCTCAGTGACTACGAGATTCAATTCATCCGTGATCCCAGCATATCGAAATATCGCCATCCTAAAGGATGCAAGAACAAGTAAGAGAGAAAACCAAATACGGGGGCGGTGCCCCTGCGACCTCTGTTCCCCACGCAAAAGGGATTGTTATCGCCATCCTAAAGGATGTAAGAACAAGTAAGAGAAAAAACCAAGTACGGGGGCGGTGCCCCTGCGACCTCTGTTCCCCACGCAAAAGGGATTGTTATCGCCATCCTAAAAGATGCAAGAACAAGTAAGAGA
>JAUQVQ010000093.1:0-4434 GCA_039794725.1 Gloeomargarita sp. HHBFW_bins_162 | reverse complement strand
ATCCTAAAGGATGTAAGAACAAGTAAGAGAAAAAACCAAGTACGGGGGCGGTGCCCCTGCGACCTCTGTTCCCCACGCAAAAGGGATTGTTATCGCCATCCTAAAAGATGCAAGAACAAGTAAGAGAAAAAACCAAGTACGGGGGCGGTGCCCCTGCGACCTCTGTTCCCCACGCAAAAGGGATTGTTATCGCCATCCTAAAAGATGCAAGAACAAGTAAGAGAAAAAACCAAGTACGGGGGCGGTGCCCCTGCGACCTCTGTTCCCCACGCAAAAGGGATTGTTATCGCCATCCTAAAGGATGCAAGAACAAGTAAGAGAAAAAACCAAGTACGGGGGCGGTGCCCCTGCGACCTCTGTTCCCCACGCAAAAGGGATTGTTATCGCCATCCTAAAAGATGCAAGAACACAAAAGCGAGAAAACCAAGTACGGGGGCGGTGCCCCTGCGACCCTGCCACGCAAAAGGGATTGTTATCGCCATCCTAAAGGATGCAAGAACACAAAAGCGAGAAAACCAAATACGGGGGCGGTGCCCCTGCGACCCTGCCACGCAAAAGGGATTGTTATCGCCATCCTAAAAGATGCAAGAACACAAAAGCGAGAAAACCAAATACGGGGGCGGTGCCCCTTCGACCTCTGTTCCCCACGCAAAAGGGATTGCTATCGCCCGGTGCCTATTCCGGGGGAAGTTCCGGCGGTTGGGGCAAGGATTGCCGTTCGGGCGGCAGGCGGGGGGGCTGGGGTCGTTTCCAGGTATTCCAGGCGGTTTTGACTCCCACCCAAACACTACGGGTGGAGACTTGGGTGCGCTGGACAGTTTTCCGGGTGCTTTCCACAGTTTGGTTCACCTGCTCCACAATGCGGCTGGCACTTTGCACCCCCTGGCTGACATCATCGGTGAGGTCACTAATTTCCATGCCCGTCAGGCGAATCGCATCCAAGGTGGGGGGCAAATCCCGGTTGAGCGTATCGGCCAATTTGTCAATACTGCGGGCGGCGCGGGCAATTTCTTGGACTGCGGGAATCAAGGCAATCAGCACCGCCGTCAACGAGACCGCCACCAGTAATAACGATAACCCCAGGATGAAAATCGCCTCAGCCACGGTTTTGCTGTCGTTGGTGTTCTTGGCGACCCGCTTCAATCCCGGCACTCAAGGCCGTTTGGAACCGCTCCCAGGTGTCTTCCCATTGCTCCTGGAGGAGTCCCGTCCAGCGTTGTACCTGGAGTTGGAGATTGTCCGACATATCGGTGGTCAATTCCGGCAGAGCCGCCGCTGTCTTGCGTAAGACTCGCCGGGTTTCCTGACCGGAACGCGGCGCCAACACCATCCCCGCCACCAGTCCGGCCACACCCCCAATCACCAACCCACCTAAAAACGCTCCTGCATTACTCCGGCTCATGCTGTACCCCCACTCTGGCTTTACTGTATCCCATGGTTGGGGGGCTGATGCAAATACTGCCGCAAACGGGCTAAAATTGCCCCCTGATCCATTGCCCCGACCCACTGGTGAATGGTGTCGTGGGGACTGCCTTTCCCCCAGGTTTTGCCCTGGAGGAAATACTGCCAGCCTACCCGCCCTACTAGATAAGTCGCCAAACCCGCCACTGCGCCTTGTCCCGTCGCCACCGCCAGATAGGGAAGTACCGTCACCGCCCCACCGCCAAGCAACACCCCCTTGAGCAGACTACCGCCCACGCCCAACCCGCCCAAACTGCACGCAATTAAATGCAATAATTTCGCCGCTTCCACCGCTGTCAACGTTACCCCCGCCCGCCGTGCCAAGCGCAGGAGTAACGCCCCATCCAGCATTGCCCCCATCAGTAAATCCACCCCCAGCAGGGGATTCGCCGCTACCGCCAGCGCTTTAGTCGTACTGGCCCGCCAGATCAGGGCATTGATTTGCGCAGGGGGCGCACTCAGCGGGGGATGCTGTGCCGTCGTTTGCAGGGCATTCAGTGCAAGTAACGCCGGAGCCAAGGTCGCCAAACGGTTCTCCAAAACCTGCCGCAATGCCGTCACTTGGGGAGCCAAGGCGTGCCGCACCACCGTTCCCGTGGGGGTTTTCTGCCAGCCCGTTGGTTGTGCCGCCACCCAAACTACATCGTCAGGAGCCACCCAGCGAGCCAATTTCCCCGTCTGCCAACGGGCTTTTAACTGCGCCTGCGCCTCTGGAGGATACTGATCCAACTTATTCATCACCACCACCACCGGTTTCCCGGAGCGCACCAAGCGGGAAAGAATACGCAATTCCAAGCGGTTCGGGTCGCCACTGAGAACCAACAACACCAATTCGGCTCCCAATGCCAATTCCCATACCCCATGAGATGCCGTTTCCCCCACCTCATCCAACCCCGGCGTATCCACCCACTCCACCGGCACCCCCGCCCATTCCGTGACAATCGCCTGCGCCCCCTGGGTGACCCCATGCACCGCCCCGGTGGCAAACACCCGTTCCCCCAGCAAGGCATTCAACACACTGGATTTGCCCCGCCCCACCAACCCCAACACCACCACCCGCACCCGCCCAGCTTCCAAGCGTTGGCGCACCGACCCACTCACCACCGCCCGTGCCTGCTCCAGACACCACGCCCCCCGTAGCGCCGCCCAATCCGTTACCCGGTAAATCCCTGCTTGCCCCATACACAACCCCTCTTTACCACCATTGTGCCCCGATGCTCCCCTGAGAATGTAAAAATTTGTTGCCATTTGCCAGACGTTTAGTTACATTTGTTAATGTAAACGTGTTTCGAGGGATGACACCATGCAAGAGCAAAACGCTACGCCCAAATTCGGTTTTACCAACTTTGCCGAAACCTGGAATGGCCGCCTGGCTATGCTGGGCTTTTTGATCGGGATTGCCACCGAACTGTTGACCGGCAAAGGCATTCTGGCGCAACTGGGTCTGATGTAAGCAAACGAATTAAGCCTGTTCCCAGGCGGGGACATTTTGCACTTGAGAATACGAAAAACTTTTTGGCCTGGGGTCGCTCCGGGCTTTTTTGTGTTTTATCCTGGAACTAGGGACTTAGGAGGGCGTATGGCACTAATTCGGGTCGGCACGCAGGTGTTCAACACCGATTACATCGTGCGGGTGCGCTTGTACGACACCAACTCGTTTAGCGATAACTGTGTCACCCTGTTGGTGGATGAGGGGGCGGGCACGATGACAGGCGATCCCAACGGGTTTACGGGGCATTGGGGCTTGCAGGCGTACTCATTTTATAATGAGCAAGCCAACCAATTGCGGGGCTTTTTCACCAGCCCGGATTACGTTTTGGATTTGACCGTACCCGAATCACAGGCAATGACCTCAGGGGTGGAATAGGTGGAATTTGTCCTGCAATCGTCCTATCTCGTAGGGTTGTTCGCTCTGTTGGTCGTGGCCGCTATTTTGGTGGCTCGGCAGGTGTGGCGGACGCGCACGACGGAAACTCGGTTAAGCCAACTGCAACAACGGGTGAATGAGGGTCAGGCCACCCCGTCAGACTATTACGAATTGGGCAGTATTTATCTGCGGAAAAAACTCTACGTCCAGTGTGTCAATCAACTGCAAAAAGCGATTAAACTCTGGGATGAAAATGACCCCGCTGGTTTAGCAAAAGTTTACAACGCTTTGGGCTATGCCTACTTCAGTCAAGAGCAATATGATTTAGCCATTCGCAATTATAAAGAGGCTCTCAAATTGCAACCGGATTATGTGACCGGGATGAACAATTTAGGTCATGCCTATGAGAAGAAAAAGCTCACGGCTCAAGCACTGGAAATGTACGAGCAGGCGTTAACAATCGCTCCTGATAATTCCACCGCCAAACAACGAGCCAATTCTTTACGGAAACGGTTAGCCCCCAGCGGGTGAAGGTATGTTTCACACTTCCTGGCACGGGTGTTCTGCCGGCCATGATTACATTTCGTGACTGGGAAGGAAAACCGGGTCTGCGGCGCACTTCCAACCCTCATTTTTTCCCCGCCCGCCGCTTCCCGAATTGACCCTATAGAACCCATTTGACATCTAATGTTGCGTCAGTCTGATGAGCATTAGGGAACCTCTATTTATTCAAGCGAGCCAAAAATCTCTTAGTTGGAATCCAGAGATTACGGAGAACCAGAGGCGGGGGGTGCCCCCCTGCGACCGCTAATTACCAATTTTTAGAGGTGCCCTTTATTCAATCGGACAACGAATCGCTTAGCCGGAATCCAGAGATTAAGTAGAACCAACGGCGGGGGGTGCGCCCCCGCGACCCTTGTTACCCATTCAAAAGGGATTGCTATATTTATTGAAGTCAAGGGAAAATTCTCTTGCCAGAACGCCCAAATTACGGAGAACCAGAGGCGGGAGTTGCGCCCCTGCGACCGCTAATTACCAATTTTTAAAGGTGCCCTTTATTCAATCGGACAACGAATCGCTTAGCCGGAATCCAGAGATTAAGTAGA
>JAUQVQ010000092.1:0-6127 GCA_039794725.1 Gloeomargarita sp. HHBFW_bins_162 | reverse complement strand
GGAACCAGAGGCGGGGGGTGCCCCCCTGCGACCGCTAATCACTAATTTATTTTTATAGAGGTTCTCCATATAGCAATCCTAAAAGATTAAGCAACAACTAGGTTAAAGAACCAAAGGTGGGGCAAAGCCCTGCGACCCAGATCATGTTAACCTTTGCGTGTTTAGCGATACAACTATTCATCAGTGAAAACTAAATCCGTTAAATGCCGGTGAATTTCCACCATAGCGAGTGTGTCTTGATAGCAGTATTCCCGTAGCTCTTGCCAAGTTTGGGCTTGAAGCACTAAATCCGGCGAATGAATCGCCTCTTCCCACCGATTTTTCGCCATATCTCCCTGGTTGATTGCTAACTCTTTATAACTTAAATTGGGAACGAGAACAGGTAACACTTTTTTCAAGGATACAGAACCCAGGAAATTAGGGTGTTGATAATGATTTTGAAAAATTGCCATTTGATCCCACAGACGATGAACAATGCTCTGCAAATGGTCGGCAAACTCCGGCATCAACACAGCTAATTCTTTTAACACTGATTTTTCATAACCCTGGTTATAAACAATCACCGAACCCTGCTCCCCAATCGTTTGTACTAGGGCTTGGATGAGAGGTGGGCGGGGGTCTTCTCGGTCGGTGTGGAGATATTCATGATGGGTTAATTCCCCTTCTTCTGTAAGAATATGACAGCTAAATTGAAAGGGAATCCGTTGGTAGGGACGGACACCGTTGAATCTAGGAATTGCCGGATTTGCCGCCTCAAAATCAAAAAAATACAAGGGATAAGTCAACTGACTCATTAACTCTTTGATTCCATCGGGATTGATATAAATTTCTTTGGCTAGATAACGTTGGATAAAGACCTGTTGATTGTCCGATAAGGTGCTAATAAAATCCGGGGATAACTGCTCAATAGAAAAAATTTTATCAGTAATTAATGTTGCCCTTTTTTTCTTATCCAACCGAGGGATTTGAAAGATGGAAACTTCGGGTACATCCCGCCAGCAGTAGTCCTTGAAATTACACGTATAAGGTTGTTCGCAGTGATCCCCAATCGGATGGTCTAATTCGGTCGGTTCGCTTAGCCAGTCATGAAATTGGGCTAATCTCTGGGGAATCTGTTGCACAATGGTTCGCACCGCCCCGGTCACATCAGTCTGGGTAAATAGATTGCTTAAATCTGGGTAAAAACAATCTTGATTGTTGATGTGCATCACCTGGGCTTTGGTTAGTTTAATACCATTTTGTTCTATCACATACCATTGAATCGCCAGGTCTTCCAGATATTCGTCTTTAACTTTGGTACTGGATTTAACTTCAATCATTTCCCAAGCATTATCACCAATTTTTCTCAGCACATCAGCTTTGACAACAATTCCTTGCCAATTAAAGGTAGCTTCAAATAAGCATTCCGTTCCTTGAACGATTAATGTTGCGGTTTTTTCTTGACACTTTTGATTGCCACATCCACTGACTAATACTCCCCCTGGAAAATACTCCCTGGCTAAAATTCCCACATCAGTGCCTTGCTGAAATTGGCATTTTTTGCTTTCCGAGGGGGGAGTCGCTTTACCCGGATCATGAAAATCTAACCAGAGACATTTGGGGCATTGCACCCCTTTCATATACCGGGATTTGGTGAGGTGTTCCATGATAGTAAAGGTAATTTGGCGACGGATACTTTCCCATTATGCCTGCTCTGATGGTGGTTGGTTGTACGTCGAATGCGGGCAAGTCCCTGCTGGTCACGGCGTTGTGTGGTTGGCTGGCGCAACAGGGGTATCGAGTAACGCCGTTCAAGGGGCAAAATATGGCACTCAATGCCTACGTTACGGCGGATGGAGGGGAGATGGGTTACGCTCAGGCGGTGCAGGCGTGGGCGGCAGACATTGTCCCAACAACAGCGATGAATCCTATCCTGCTCAAACCGCAAGGGGATATGACTTCCCAGGTGATCATTCGGGGGCGGGCGGTGGGGGTAACACGGGCGCAGGATTATTACCAAAACTATTTTGAGCGGGGGTGGCAGGCGATTACGCAAGCATTGACTGAACTGCAAAAAGAGTATGATTACATCGTGTGCGAAGGGGCGGGTTCTCCCGCAGAAATTAACCTCAAACATCGGGATTTAACGAATATGCGGGTGGCACGGTATTTACAGGCAAAAACGATTTTAGTGGGGGATATTAACCCCGGCGGTGTATTTGCTCATATCGTGGGAACCTTAGCCTTATTAGAACCCTTAGAACGGGAATTAATTAAAGGGTTAATCATCAATAAATTTCGGGGACAATTATCTCTATTAGAATCAGGGTTAACCTGGTTAGAATCTACGACAAATATTCCCGTACTAGGAGTGATTCCCTGGTTAGAGCAGGTATTACCGGCTGAGGATTCGTTGAGTTTATTCAACTATAAAAAGTTAAATACCGACCTGACGATTGCCGTTATTCAATTGCCAAAAATTAGTAACTTCACGGACTTTGATCCCCTCGTATCAGAACCAACGGTACAGGTGAATTATGTCCAATCAAAACAGGATTTAGGGACACCGGATGCGGTAATTTTGCCGGGAAGTAAAACAACTCTAAAAGATTTAGATTGGTTACATCAAACCGGGTTAGCCGAAAAGCTACGCAATTATTATCATCAGGGTGGAATGATTCTGGGAATTTGTGGGGGAATGCAAATGTTAGGCGCTGAGGTTTACGATCCGGATGGCTTAGAAAGTGAGCAACGAGAAATGCACGGGTTAAATTTGCTCCCCATTACTACTACCATTACCCCCAATAAAATCACACAACAACGACAGGTTTTTTCCCTTCACCCTGTACCAAATCTAATGGTTAATGGCTATGAAATTCACCAGGGTTTTACCCACGTTACCGATGAAATTACCCCTTTATTCACTGATCCCTACTTGGGTTATATAAACAATGATGGCCGTGTATGGGGAACCTATTTGCATGGCATTTTTGAAAACGGGGCATGGCGGCGGATGTGGTTAAATTGGTTGCGTTCTCGGCGGGGATTATCTCCTTTACCGATGGATGTGCCGAATTTTTCTGAACAACGGCGGGAAATGCTCCAAAAAATTACCCATACAGTGGCGGAGTTCATCCCCTGGCGGCAATTCTTAAAGGATTCCTAATGTGAGATATGTTCCTAAGGGGGGTAAAATCCTTGCACAGGTGGTGTTAACGGTGCCAGCGCACACAGAGGCGACCCGGAATTTGTGGCAGAATGTTAACGGTTTTGTCCCGGCGCACAGGATACCTATGGAACAAGCACTTTATGAATATGCCTGGTTGATTCCCGTTCTGCCCTTGCTGGGGGCGACCCTGGTGGGAACGGGGTTGATCACCTTTGGGGAATGGACAAGTCGCCTGCGACGGGGCAATGCGGTTTTGATCCTAGTGCTGATGGGGGTGTCGCTGACCCTGTCGGCGGCTCTGTTCTGGAGTCAAGTGCTGGGGCATGACCCGTACCAATGGAGTTTCACCTGGGCAGTGGCGGGGCCGTTTCACCTGGATATGGGGTTTGTGGTGGATCGGCTGAGTAGCTTAATGCTGGTGATTGTGACGACAGTGGCATTACTGGTGATGATTTACAGCGATGGCTACATGGCTCACGATAAGGGCTATTCCCGCTTTTTTGCCTATTTGAGTTTGTTTAGTGCCTCGATGTTGGGGTTGGTGCTGAGTCCCAATCTGGTGCAGGTGTATGTGTTTTGGGAATTGGTGGGGATGTGTTCCTACCTGTTGATTGGGTTTTGGTATGACCGGGTGGCGGCGAGAGAGGCGGCGCAGAAGGCGTTTGTGGTCAACCGGGTGGGGGATTTTGGTCTGCTGTTGGGGATTTTGGGATTTTATTGGGCGACCGGACAGGTGGAATTTACGGCAATTGCCGATGGAGTCGAGGGATTGCTGGAGTCGGGAACGTTGCCCGTGTGGGTGGCAACCGGGTTCGGAATTTTGGTGTTTTTGGGGCCGGTGGCAAAGTCGGCGCAGGTTCCCCTGCACGTGTGGTTGCCGGATGCGATGGAAGGCCCGACCCCAATTTCTGCCTTGATTCATGCGGCAACGATGGTGGCGGCAGGGGTGTTTCTCTTGGCGCGCATGATGCCGGTGTATGAACATTTGCCCGTGACGTTGCAGGTGGTGGCCTGGACGGGGGCGTTTACGGCGTTTTTGGGGGCGACGATTGCCTTAACGCAAAATGATATTAAAAAGGGATTGGCTTATTCCACGATTTCGCAGTTGGGCTACATGGTGATGGCAATGGGGGTGGCCGTTCCGGCGGCGGGGATGTTTCACCTGATGACCCATGCCTATTTCAAAGCCATGTTGTTCCTGGGGTCGGGGTCGGTGATTCACGGCATGGAGGCGGTGGTGGGGCATGACCCGGTGAAAGCCCAAGATATGCGGAATATGGGCGGCTTGCGGAAATATATGCCGATTACGGCGGCCACGTTTTTGATTGGGACGTTGGCGATTTGTGGGATTCCGCCGTTTGCGGGGTTTTGGTCGAAGGATGAGATTCTCCATGTGGCGTTTGAGGCAAATGCAGGGCTGTGGCTGGTGGGCTGGCTAACCGCAGGGATGACGGCGTTTTATATGTTTCGGATGTACCTGCTCACCTTTGGCGGGGAGTTTCGGGGGTTGGCGTTTGGGCCGGGGGCGATGCAGGTGGAGGAGTTGGCGCACCCGGAAACCCATGATGGTCATGCCGCTGAACCCCATGAGTCGCCGTTCACCATGACCTTGCCCTTAATCATCCTGGCGGTGCCATCGGTGCTGGTGGGTTTGGTGGGGTTGCCGTTTGCGAATTATTTTGAGCATTTCCTGGAGGAGCCGGGGTCGGCGTTGGCGGTGGTGCCCCATTTGGCGGGGTTCCACTGGGATGAGTTTTTGCTGATGGCCGGTTCGTCGGTGGGGATTGGGTTGATTGGGATTACCCTGGCGTTGAAGACCTACGGGGGCAAATATACGGGCGTTGAGCCGCTGGCGGAGCGGTTCCCGGCGTTGTATGAATTTTTGCAGAACAAGTGGTACATTGATGACCTGTACGAACGCTGGTTTGCCCTGCCCCTGCGCCGGTTGGCTCGCCAAGCCCTGGAAACGGACTACCGGATTATTGACGGATTGGTGAATTTGACCGGGTTAATCACGCTGGTGACGGGTGAGGTGTTGAAGTATCTGAATAACGGGCGGGTGCAGACCTATGCGCTGGTGATTTTGCTGGCGGTGTTGGGGTTGGTGTTGGTGTCCGGGTTGACGGCATAACCTTGGGGTGGAGGTAGGAGCATGATGGCGGATTTTCCCTGGTTGACGACGATTATTCTGTTGCCGGTGGTGGCCTCGCTGGCGATTCCGTTTCTGCCGGATAAGGACGGGCGGACGGTGCGCTGGTATGCCTTGGTGGTGGGGTTGGTGGATTTTGCTTTGATTAGCTATAGCTTTTGGCGGGAATACGACCTCAATTCGCCGCAATTGCAACTGGTGGAACAGTACGCCTGGTTGCCGCAGATTGGTCTGAATTGGTCGGTGGGGGTGGATGGGTTGTCTATGCCGTTGGTGTTGTTAACCGGGTTTATCACCACGTTGGCAATCCTGGCGGCCTGGCCGGTGACGCTGAAGCCCCGCTTGTTTTATTTCCTCATGCTGGCGATGTATGGGGGGCAGATCGCCGTGTTTGCGGTGCAGGATATGCTGTTGTTTTTCCTGGTGTGGGAATTGGAACTGATCCCGGTGTATTTATTGCTGGCAATTTGGGGCGGGAAAAAACGGCAGTATGCGGCGAATAAATTCATCGTTTACACCGCTGGGGGGTCGTTGTTTATCCTGGTTGCCGCTTTAGCAATGGCTTTTTATGGGGATAATATCAGTTTTGATATGCGGGAATTGGCGTTAAAATCCTATCCCCTGGTGTTGCAATTGTGGTGTTATGCCGCTTTTTTGATTGCCTATGCGGTAAAATTGCCGATTTTCCCGCTGCATACCTGGCTGCCGGATGCGCATGGGGAGGCGACGGCGCCGGTACACATGTTGCTGGCGGGGATTCTGTTGAAAATGGGGGGCTATGCGCTGGTGCGGATGAATATGGGGATGTTGCCGGATGCCCATGCGTTGTT
>JAUQVQ010000091.1:0-6267 GCA_039794725.1 Gloeomargarita sp. HHBFW_bins_162 | reverse complement strand
GGGGAGAAAACCAAAAGGGGGCTACGCCCTGCGACCCTTGTTTCCCATTCAAAAAGGACTGCTATAAATCCAGAAATTACGGAGAACCAGAGACGGGGGCTACGCCCCGGCGACCGCTTATTAGCAATTTTTGAGAGCGTAGATTGACATAGCAATCATAAATGAGATCACAACAGCAGTGATGCCTCGTTCCCGTCTGCCTCTCTCCCAGAACGGGAGAGGGGAGAAAACCAAAACGGGGCTACGCCCCTGCGACCCTTGTTTCCCATTCAAAAAGGACTGCTATAAATCCAGAAATTACGGAGAACCAGAGACGGGGGCTGCGCCCCGGCGACCGCTCATTGGCAATTTTTGAGAGCATAGATTAGACCTCTTGCGGGAGTGATTTATGCCTAGATATTCACATGGCTATAAGTTCCACAAAAACTGGGGGTTGACATTTTCTAGTCAAACTGCATTCGAGACACATGCAAGAGGTCTATTGATATAGCAATCATAAATGAGATCACAACAGCAGTGATGCCTCGTTCCCGTCTGCCTCTCTCCCAGAACGGGAGAGGGGAGAAAATCCCAAACGGGGCTACGCCCTGCGACCCTTGTTTCCCATTCAAAAAGGACTGCTATAAATCCAGAAATTACGGAGAACCAGAGACGGGGGCTGCGCCCCGGCGACCACTCATCACCAATTTACAGAGGTGCCCTGAAGCGTACCTCTCAGTTGCCAACGAGCACCGGCAGGGGGGCACCCCTGGTCATGGCTGGATTTTCGTTAACAGACAGCAATTTCTCGTAAATTGGCAGGGTTGCCGGGGCTCCGTTCCCGTCCTGGGTTCTTGATCCTATGTCTTCTCTGATGGTTCAGGAATTGAGGTGGCCTGACGTGCAGAGAACCCCCAGCCCATCTAAGGATCGACTATGATGAAAGTAACTTATCAATCCAACTATCATGAACGGGGCAAGGGCTAACCGGTGGAGGTTGGCGTGGCTGGGGGGGCTAATCACCACCGCCGGGATTACCCTTTTGTTTTGTGAATCTGTCCGTTCGTCCACCGCCGTTGCCTCCCCCCGTCGTCCCAATTTGCCCGTACCCGCCTGGGTACCGGAAGACCCCCTGCAAAGTGCGTATCCCATGCCCTGGCGGTGGGTGTGGGGGATGCAAACCCAGGCACAACGAATACGTCGCTCCCTGTGGGGCAGTACCCAAAGTCCTACATTAGTCTCCCCCGATGGCCGTTACAGTGTCTTTAGCCGGGTACAAATTTTAGCCCATCAGGATTACACCCGTACCCAGGTCAGCAGTACATTGCATATCCGGCAATCAGGCGGCGGTTTACCCATCGTGTTGCGTCCCCTGGGGCAACCCAAAGTCCTACAGCCGGGGCAGATTTGGGTACTGGTGCCGGTGTCCTGGTCCGAAGATAGTCGGCAACTCCTGGTGCGGCAGGTGTCGGGCTGGTTTGGTTCCTCGGAAATTTCCGACAGTGCTGTGGTCTGGCACAGCGATGGCCTCGGGGTGCGGGCGGTGACCCCCCAGGCGGTGGCGCATACCCATTCCCTGCTGTTGGGCTGGAGCCGGGAAACCCCGACCAGCATTTTATTTGAAACCCGTTTGCTCGGTCTGGAGCGGGCGTCCCTCTGGCAAGTGAGTTTGGATGGGTTGACCCTGTCGGCTCGCGAGGATGCCCCCATTACCTACGGCCAACCCCAAGGGGAAACCTGGACGATGCTGGAATACCGCCCTCTGCGTCGTTAGGTTAGCCGTTCCAAAAGCCCTGCAACCAATACCAGAAATTGCGGATTTTTTCTTCCCAAAAGTAAAGCACCCGATCCAACCCGTGCAGAAGCCGCTCCAGCCAATGGGGTTCATACCCTTCCGAGACGGAGTCCACCTCCAAGGTCGGTTCCGGTAGGACTGGCGCTGGGGCAACAACAGGCAAAGCCGTCCGGGTGGGAGCCTGGGGGAGGGACTCGACCGGCGGCGCAGCGGGCAAACGGGGAAAGCGGTTGAGTTTTTCTAACAATTGGCGCAACCAACGGCGCCAGCGGGGCAGAGTCGGTGGGGTCGCTGGCGTCAAGGAACGAGGTAGGGTTGGCCGCACCCAGAGGAACTGCACCCAATGCCAGAGTTGGTACCACCCCTGTCCCACCCGGTGCCGCATCCGCAATAACCAAGTGAAGAACCAACTGCGATAGACCATAGCCGCAGGGGATGAATCCAATCTTTTCATTATAGGCAACCGCCGGGAAATTAATTGTTGCAACTAATTAACGAACCCTTGAAAACTCAGCAGTAAACCCCTATACTGCACTAGGGTTATGTAACCCTAACTACAAAAACATCAATTTCTCACACGTTTTAGGAGGAGAGCGCTTTGGCTAGAAGACGTAAGCGCAGAAGTCGGCGTCGGTTAGAAGGTCGCAAAATCTTAGAATGTGTTCCCCAATTTACCCTAGATACGGGCGAGGACAAGCCGGTAACGGCGGCTCGGCGTTTTATTCATGCCAACGGGATTGCTCCACCGGCACTACTTTTGGTACGACGGAATGAGCATACGGTTGACCGTTACTTCTGGGCGGAGAAGGGTTTGTTTGGGGCACAGTACGTCGAAGAAAACCATTTCCTGTTCCCCAGTTTGCGTACCCAGGAGTCTGCCGAACAGGTCGGGGCGGCCAAGTAGTTCCAAGGACGGTTTTTTGCCCTAGTCAACCCCCCCAGGAGTTGATACGCTCGATCCTAGGGTCGAGATAGGGGAAATATGTCCTGGCTCCATGCGTTTCCGAGGGTCGAACGACTGCCGCAAGGAATGGCCTTTTCCCATTGGCACACCGGAGCCAAGCTGGCGGTACACCGGCTGGACAAAGTTCCGGCGTGGGTACTGGTGTCTCCCCCCCAGGTGTCCGGGGCGGCCAAGCTGTGGTTGGACAGTCGGGAGGTGGCCTGGGATGCCCAGTTGCTGTGTGTCCGCAGTCCGCAGTGGGTGTTTGCCCTGGTGGCAACGGCGGAGGGGGCAGTGGCTCACAGTTTTCAGCCCGAGGTCGTCCGGCGGGTCTGGCAGGACATCCTGGTGCGGGTGACCGATGGGGAACAATTGGCTCACCTCAAGGCGCTGCCGGATCACTGGCCGGTGGCTCCCCCAGAGCTGGTGGAACAGTTTTATCAGGAATGGTTAACCCAAGCGGTGCAACCGCCGGAGGAGTGGGCACGCTCGGTACTGCACGAAGTTTATACGCCCCTCAGCACCATTGGGGTCTGGACAAATGTAATGCTAAAATATCAACGAGAATTGCCCCAGCGGGTGGTGCAGGGGTTGCGGGCAATCGCTCAGGAAGTGCAGACACGGCAGGAGCGGTGGCGGTCCTGGTTTGAACCCCACCACTGTCAAACCGGGGTGCAGGAGTGGCAAGCTCAGGCGCAGGCGCAAGGGATTGACCTAAATTTGCAACTCACCATGCCTTTGCCGGGGGTATTCCGGCATGTACTGGCGCAAGTCATGCCCGTCCTGTTGGGAGAATTACCGGCGGGTGCCCAGATTCACGGGACGGTGAAACAGACGGAAAAACAGCAACAAAAAGTTATTATTTTATACTTGCATTTTACCCATTTGGGTCAGCGGCAGGGGTTAAACTCTGAGTGGGAGTGGAGTCCGCAGACTGGGCGGTTGTACCCCAGTTTGACCCATTGGCAAAAACGCTTGGCCGCCTTGGGGGGAGAATTGCACTGGCAGGCGCAGGGTTTGGAATTAACCATGCCCCTAGAGGCTCTGGCTCAACAGGGCATGGGCGATGAGTAGGTCGGGGGGCGTGGTAATTTTCAGGTTGGTATCTTCCCCCATGACTACCTGGACGGGATACTGACATCGTTCTAACAGAGCCGCATCATCCGTAACCTGCCATTGCTGAGTGAGGGCGTGGGTGTGGCAGGCTTTGAGGATAGGAACCTGGAACCCTTGGGGGGTTTGTGCCGCCCACAGGTGCGCCCGGTCGGGGGTTTGGGCAATCACGGGCGGGTCGGTGACCACTTTGATCGTATCTTTGACGGGGACGGCGGCAATCACCCCGACCGCCTGAGCCAGAGCGGCTTGGCATCGCTGAAACAGGGCGGGGCTGGCGAGGCAGCGGGCACCATCGTGGATCAAAACCGTATCGGCCTCCGGGGGCAAGGCCTGCAACCCGTTCCAAACCGAGGCTTGGCGGGTGTCCCCCCCCGGAATGATTTGCACGGGGATGGGGGGGGCGAGTTCCGCAAGCATGGTTTTAATTTCCGGCCAATCTCCCGGTTGCGCCATGATGCCCACCCACGTGGGCTGGGTCTGTAGTACCCGCGCCAAGGTCCACGCCAAAATCGGTCGCCCCTGCAGCGGGAGCAAGAGTTTATTCCGGTCGTGACCCATGCGTTTGCCTTGACCGGCGGCGGCAATCAGCACATACATACCCAGCATTAGGGCTAACCCACAATCAGCGGGACAGGAATCATTTGGTAATCCCCCTTTTGGTCAATGTAGCTGTAAAACAGGTCGCACCACACCTCCGCCGCTACCGGTTCGCGGGGCACCCAAAACACCCAATGGCGGTGCAACCCCAGTTCCGGGCGCAGGCTGGCATAGGGTTCCCGTTTCACCTGCTCCAAAGCCCCATAGGCACGGGATTCGAGGGTTTCCAGCCAAACGGCGACCCGCTCCGGTGTTCCCCCACTGGTCTCCAGTTCTAAAATCCCATGCACCTTTAACTGCTCCCACCATACGAGCGGGTCGTGCAGGTCTAACCCCCGATTTTTCATCCGTCGCCACGTATCCCCCATGCGGGATTTGACCACCTCCTGCAACTGAGGCAGTTGATCCAGTTCAAATTTAGTAGCCAAAACCTGAAGTTGACGGGCGGTGCGGCGAAACCAAAGAACGTGTACAGACATCAGAACCTCCACTTTCTTGACAGCACGATTAACCTTTACGGGCTAATCGGCGACGTGCGTAGAGGCGTTTCTCCGCCCAACCCTAATGTAGCCCAGGGGTGGTTGACCCGTCAATTACCACTATGGTTCAGGAATGGAACACTAGGGTTCTGATTGGAATTGAATGCGGGGGTCAGCCCACTGCAATAAAATATCGGCCAGTAAATTTCCCACAATCAACATCACCGAACCCAGCATCAAACTCGCCATGACTAAATACAAATCCTGCGCCGTAACAGCTTGTAAAATCAAACGTCCCAACCCCGGCCAATTAAAAAAGTATTCCGAAATAAATGCCCCACTCAGTAAGGTGGCAAATTCAAATCCCAATAGAGTAATCATGGGGTTAATGGCATTCCGTAAGGCGTGGATATAAATCACCCGAGATTCCGGCAAACCCTTAGCACGGGCGGTACGAATATAATCTTGCCCCAAAACGTCTAATAAATTGCCCCGCATCAACCGTTGTAACCCGGCAAAGCTGATTATGGTTAACGTTAACGCCGGTAAAAACAAATGCCATAATATATCTAAAACTTTGCCCAAGGGCGTTAAATCCACAAAATCAATGCGGGTCATATCCCCCACCGGAAACCAACCCGTTCTTTGGGCAATAAATAATAAAATTAACCCCGCAATAAAACTGGGAAACCCCTGGGCAAGGTAACTAATTCCCTGTAAAAAATAATCCAACCGCCGGTTTTGATGCACCGCCGCTACAATCCCCAAGGGAATCGCCAATCCCCAGGTTAAAATTAACGAGGCTAAGGCCAGAAGTAACGTGGCGGGCACCCGTTCCCACAGCAGTAAGGCAACGGGGCGACGAAAGACAAAACTCTCGCCAAAATTACCCCGGAGTACCTGCGATAACCACAGGAAATACTGTTCCACCGGGGGCTTATCTAAGCCAAATTGTTGCCGTAATGCTTCAATGGTTTCGGCGGAAATGGTGGGGTTTTGTTGCAGGGTATTGAGGTAGTCACCAGGGGATAATTGGATAATCGCAAAGGATAACGCCGAAGCTAAAAATAAGGTTAATATCGCTTGTAAAATGCGTTTGATCCAATAGTTCATCGTTGGGTTGCGGGTCACTCAGGAGAACTTTAGGTTGATTTTAACATTAGCTCCCTAGTATGGCAGATTTAAGGGTGCCTCTATAAGCTGACAATCAGCGGTCGCAGGGGAGTAGCCCCCGACATTGGTTCTCCCTAATTTCTGGATTCTAATTAAAGCGAACCTCTAAAAATTGCTGATTAACGGTCACAGGGGCGCAACCCCCGACATTGCTTCTCCCTAATTTCTGGATTCTAACTAAAGGG
>JAUQVQ010000090.1:0-6279 GCA_039794725.1 Gloeomargarita sp. HHBFW_bins_162 | reverse complement strand
CTGCGCCCCTGCGACTGCTCATTGGCAATTTTTAGAGGTACCCTTTATAGATATCAAATAGGCTCTATAGGGCACCTCTATTTATGCAATTGGGGAAAAAATCTCTCGGTGAGAATCCAGAAATTACGGAGAACCAGAGACAGGGGGTGCCCCCTGCGACCCTTGTTGCCAATTCAAAAGGGATTGCTATATATCTGCTTAGAGCCGGGCGAAAATCCTATCACAAAACTTAGGCTACCAACCGCACAAATTTACTTTTCCCCAGCTTAAGTACCCGCCCCTTCAACAGGTCTGGTGTATCACATTGCCAATCCACATCGGTAATCCGTTCCTCATCCAGGCGCACCGCCCCGCTTTGCATCTGCCGCCGGGCTTCACTGCTACTTTTGCACAAACCACTGGCCGCTAGTAAATAAAATAATTTCACCGGAAACGCCACCCCCTGCAACGAAAATTCCGGTATCTCCCCCGCCGTTGCCAACGCCGCTTGCTGAGCCGCTTCTACACCGTAATACTGAGCCGTTACCGTATGGGCAAGTAATTTCTGTTGCTCACGGGGATTTTTAGGCAATTCGGTTAACGGCAAATTAGTTAACAATTCAAAATACTGAGGTAATAAATGATCCGGTACTTTTTGTAATTTTTGGTACATGATGCTGGGGTGATCCTGCATGGCAATAAAATTATCCAAAGACTTGGACATCTTTTGCACCCCATCCGTTCCTAATAAAATGGGAACGAGTAATCCAAATTGTGGCGGTTGCCCAAAATGCCGTTGTAAATCCCGTCCCACTGCGATATTAAATTTTTGATCCGTACCGCCTAATTCAATATCGGCCTGCACGGCAACAGAATCATAACCCTGAAGTAATGGATAGAGAAATTCGTGTAAAAAAATGGGGTGATTTTGCGTATAACGTTCCGCAAACCCTTCTTTCGCTAACATTTGTCCCACCGTCATTGTGCCTAATAAATTGATAATTTCCTTGAGGTCAAGTCGAGCCAACCAGGTGGAATTGTAATGCACTTCCAAGCGGCCGGGGGTGTCGAAGTCGAGTAGGGGTCGGATTTGCTCTAAATACGTTTGCGCGTTGGCTTGCACCTGCTGAGCCGTCAAGGGGGGACGGGACTCGCTACGCCCGGTGGGGTCGCCAATTTGCGCCGTAAAATCGCCAATAATCAGCACGGCTGTGTGCCCCGCATCCTGAAACGCCCGCAGTTTCCGCAGAGGAATGCTGTGCCCCAGGTGCAGTTGACTGCCGGTGGCATCCACCCCCAATTTCACCCGCAGGGGGCGGTCGGTGGTTTGTAATAATTGCGTGAGGCACTGACGGGGGTCGGGACTGTCGGGTTGATGGGGGAACATCTCCGCTACCCCCCGAGTCACTAGGCCAGAATTCACCGGGTCTGCTATGCTCACAAATAGACCTGTCTGAAACGTTTTATCTCGATTGATCTTAACAAGTCGGTTTTCCCCCTGTGTCTGGTAAAGCGTTCACACCTGCTCGTCGTTCTTCCCCCCTGACCGTCGCCTTGGGAGTGGGGGGAACGTTGTTGCGCTGGACGGGTGTGGCCTTGATGGGGGCGGTGTTGGTGGGTACGGCGAGTGCCGCCGGGGTAATGGCGGGTTTGGCCTACAGTTTTCGCAATCTGCCGGATGTGCGCCTGCTCAAAACCTATGTGCCCCCCCAAACCAGTTACATTTACGACATCAAAGGCAAAGAGTTAGCCGCTATTCACGGGGAAGCCAACCGGGAAGTCGTCCCCCTCGAACAGATTGCCCATCCCCTCAAATTGGCCGTCTTGGGCATCGAGGACAGCCATTTTTACACCCATCCGGGGATTAACATCAACAGTATTCTGCGGGCGTTGATTGCCAACTGGCGGTCGGGGGAGGTGGTCGAGGGCGGTTCTACCTTAACTATGCAGTTGGTGAAAAATCTCCTGCTCTCTCCCGAACAGGTCTTTAGCCGCAAGGTCGCAGAAGCCGTCCTTGCCATGCGGTTAGAGCAGGTTTTTAGTAAAGATGAATTGCTGGAATTGTACTTAAATCAGGTCTATTGGGGGCACAATAATTACGGGGTGGAAACGGCGGCGCAGAGTTATTTTGGCAAGTCGGCACGGGAACTAACGCTCGCCGAAGGGGCATTGATGGCCGGGTTGATCCAAGCCCCGGAGTTTTACAGCCCCTTTGCCCCCGCCAACCAACCCCTGTGTCAAGAGCGTCCCTTGGGGAATGCTTGTCCCGCCAAACAGCGGCAGTTGGTGGTTTTGGAACGTTTGGAACAGTTGGAATGGATTACCCCGGAGCAGGCCAAAGCCGCCCGGTTGGAACCCATTTACCTGAATCAAATCACTTCGTTTCAGCCCAGCCGTTTGCCCTATGTCACGGATTTGGCATTACAAAATCTTTATGACAAATTCGGGCAAGATTTAGTCCAGCGGGGGGGCTTGCGGGTACAAACGACCGTAGATAGCGAACTCCAAATCACGGCGGAAAAAATTGTCCGGGAAAATCATGCCCGTCTGCGGGCTCAGGGGTGGGGTTCGTCGCAGTTGCAGATGGCGTTGGTGGCGGTGGATCCCCGGACGCATTACATCAAGGCGATTGTGGGCGGGGTGGATTACCAAAAGAGTCAATTCAACCGGGCATTTCAGGCGCAACGGCAACCGGGGTCGGCCTTTAAGCCCTTTGTGTACTATGCGGCTTTGGCCTCCGGGCGGCATACCCCCGATTCCTACGTGAGCGACAGCCCGGTGAGTTATCGGGACGGTTCCGGCTGGTATTCGCCCCGCAACTATGATGGGTCGTTTTGGGGAGATATTTCCCTGCGGCAGGCGATGGCGGCTTCGCGCAATGTCCCGGCGATTCGTCTCGGCAAGGATGTGGGCATGGAGCGGGTGGTGCAGGTGTGTCGGACGTTGGGGATTACCAGTCCCATGTTGCCGGTCACGTCGTTGCCGTTGGGGGCGGTGGATTTGACTCCCCTGGAGATGGCGAATGCCTATGCTACGTTTGCCAGCAATGGTTGGTATGCGGAACCCTCCATCATTCTCCAGGCGCAGGACCAAACGGGACAGTTGCAGTGGCGGAATATCCCGCAGCCAAAATTGGTGCTTGACCCCTGGGCGGCGGCCTCGTTGAACAATTTGTTGCAAACGGTGATTGAAAGTGGCACGGGGACGGCGGCACAGATTGGGCGACCGGCGGCGGGGAAAACCGGGACGACCAGTTCGGAGCGGGATATTTGGTTTGTCGGGTATGTGCCCCAGTTGGCGGCGGCGGTGTGGATTGGCAACGATGACTACCGGCCTTTGGGGGGAGGTGCCACCGGCGGCGGGTTGGTGGCTCCCATCTGGCGGCAGTTTATGCTGGCGGCACTCAAGGGGGTGCCGGTGGAGCAATTTACCCCTGCCAAGGATTTTGTGCGTCCTAAACCCAACCGGTCGTGACATCCCTACCGGCGACCGGGGGGCGAACCTGTTAAGCTAGAGGAAAATTCGTGGGTACTATGGCGGATTACTACGAAATTTTAGGGGTGTCTCGGTCTGCGGATACGGAGGAAATCAAGCGTTCCTACCGGCGTTTGGCACGCAAATACCACCCGGATGTGAACAAGGAACCCGGTGCGGAGGAGCGATTCAAGGAAATTAACCGTGCCTACGAAGTACTGTCTGACCCGGAGGCTCGTGCTCGCTACGACCGGTTTGGGGAAGCCGCTTTTACCGGCGTACCCGGTGGGGGTGGTTATCAGGATTTTGGCGATATTGGTGGATTTGCCGATATTTTTGAACAGTTTTTTGGCGGCTTTGGCGGGGCGGCGACCGGGGGGCGACGGCGGAGTGGCCCAACGCGGGGGGATGACCTACGCCTGGATTTGGAACTGGAATTTCGGGAAGCCATCACCGGCGGCGAAAAACAAATTCGTCTGACCCACCAGGAAACCTGCACCACCTGCAACGGTTCGGGCGCCAAACCCGGAACCCAGCCCAAAACCTGTCCGACCTGTGGCGGGGTGGGACAAGTGCGGCGGGCGGCGCGCACCCCCTTTGGCAGTTTCACCCAAGTCACCACCTGTCCGACCTGTAATGGGACGGGGCAAGTGATTGAAGAACTGTGTACCGCCTGTGGTGGCCGGGGCGTAAATCAGGTCACCAAAAAGTTGAAAATCACCATTCCGCCGGGGGTGGACAATGGCACCCGTCTGCGGGTTTCTGGGGAGGGGGATGCCGGCGCCAAAGGCGGGCCACCGGGGGATTTATACGTGTATTTGAGTATTAAACCCGACCCCCAATTTCGGCGGGAAGGCATTAACATTTACTCGGAGGTAAAAATCAGTTATCTCCAGGCCATTTTGGGCTGTCAAATTGCCGTTCCCACCGTCGATGGCACCCATGATTTGAAAATCCCTCCTGGCACACAACCGGGCACCGAATTTCGCATTGAAAATCTGGGGGTTCCCCGTTTGGGCAACTCCGTCAGCCGGGGGGATCATTTCGTGACGGTAAAGGTGGAAATTCCCACCCACATCAGCGGCGAAGAACGGGAACTGCTGGAAAAATTGGCACGGATTCGCCACGAAAAAACCAGCAGGCACGGCATCGGTGACCTTTTCGGCGGCATTTTCGGATGAATCCTCCCCTGGATTTGCGGGGTACACCCTGCCCCTTGAACTTTGTCCGCACCCGTTTGCAATTGGAACAACTGCCCCCCGGCACCCCCCTCGAAGTGTGGTTAGACGGGGGAGAACCCATCCAGCAGGTGCCCGACAGTCTGCGGCAACAGGGCTATGAAATTCTCACCATTCAGCCGCAAGATGATTACTTTATCCTCACAGTCAAAGCCTGATGGGTAATGAAGTTGTAGGGCAAGTCATTGCGGCGCAAGCCAACTTCTACCGGGTCGCCACTTCTGAATATGGTGAATTGTTGTGTACCTCAAGGGCACGGCTCAAAAAAACCGGGCAGTGGGTCTTGGTGGGGGATCAGGTACAGGTCGAAGAAATTGACCCAGCCAGTCACCGGGGAGCCATCAGCGAGATTTTCCCCCGCCGGAGCGAATTGGATCATCCCCCGATTGCCAATGTGGATCAATTATTGTTAATGTTAGCGTTGGCGGAACCGGCGTTAGAAATTCATCATCTCAGTCGGTTTTTGGTCAAAGCCGAATCTACGAAATTACCTTTTATTTTGGTCTTAAACAAAGCCGATTTATGTACTCAGGAAACAATTGAATTTTGGCAAAAAAAATTGGCATCTTGGGGGTATCACCCGCTAATTATTAGCACAACTACAGGGCAAAGTATTTCTGAATTAAAATCCCGGTTGGCGAATAAAATTACGGTGATTACGGGGCCGTCGGGAGTGGGGAAATCCAGTTTAATTAATACTCTGATTCCCGGCGCCAATTTAGCAACCGGAAGTGTTGCCCAGCGCACCGGTCGAGGTCGGCATACCACTCGGCATATTCAGCTTCTCCCTTTCGATAGGGGGGGAATGATTGCCGATACGCCCGGATTTAATCAACCCAATTTAGACATCGAACCAACAGAACTCGCTCAATGTTTCCCGGAAATTTATCGTCAGAATGTATCCTGTGAATTTGCGAATTGTACCCATCAGGACGAACCGGGATGCGGTATTGATAAAGAGTGGGAACGCTACGACCATTACGTGCAATGGTGGCAGGAATTGCAGGAACTAGCCACACTTAAAAATATGCAAGGACGGTGTGATGTGGGGGTGAAATATAAACACGATGAACTGGGGCATCGCCGCCCGGAACCAAAGTTGGCTCGTCATAAATACCGCAGTTTGTCCCGCCGTCGTCAACATCAGGAATTGGATTTATTAACCGCAGATGATGAGTAGTTATTGCCGATCAGCGGTCACAGGGAGCCTCCCCCGCCTCTGGTTCTGCGTCATCTCTGGATTCTGACTAAGGGTACTTCTAAAAATTGTGAATTAGCCGTCGCAGGGGGGCACCCCCCGCCTCTGGTTCCCCGTCATCTCTGGATTCTGGCTAAGGGTACTTCTAAAAATTGTGAATTAGCGGTCACAGGGGGCATCCCCCGCCTCTGGTTCTCCGTCATCTCTGGATTCTGACTAAGGGTACTTCTAAAAATTGTGAATTAGCCGTCGCAGGGGGGCACCCCCCGCCTCTGGTTCTGCGTCATCTCTGGATTCTGACTAAGGGTACTTCTAAAAATTGTGAATTAGCCGTCGCAGGGGGGCACCCCCCGCCTCTGGTTCCCCGTCATCTCTGGATTCTGGCTAAGG
>JAUQVQ010000089.1:0-6290 GCA_039794725.1 Gloeomargarita sp. HHBFW_bins_162 | reverse complement strand
CAAAAGCATCGGGCGTTTTTGGAATGGTTACACTCGGTTTTTCAGGTGGGCACCATTCGAGAACGCAAGGATGGCATGAGCGAATACAGCGTGGTGGATGTGAAATCAGTTGAACAGATTTTGCAAAAATTACGCCCCTATATTCGCCTCAAGCAAAAGCAGTGTGATTTGGTGTTGGAAATTGTGGCGGAATTAAAGCATTCTGCCCGGTTATCCCCTCAGGATTTTTTGACCTTGGCGAAGAAAGTGGATGCCTTTGAAGAACTCAATGATTCCAAAAGGCGCACCATCAAATCGAGTCAAGTGGCGGAATTTATGCGAGTACAGCACATCCTAATCCCGTAGAGACTGAGACCTAGGCTTGGTTAACCCCCAAAGCGTAAGTCGAGAAGCCTTGTGGATCAAGGTGTTCAAATGTCGGCTCCTGTTTTCGTTATGGGTGAGAAGCAGGATGAAGATATAGTCCATGCCCGTAGTAATACGTGGAGTTCATGCGTGAGACAGTTCGGTCCATATCCGGTATAGGCGTTGGAGTATTGAGAGGAGCCCTCCTTAGTACGAGAGGACCGGGAGGGACGCACCGCTGGTGTACCTGTTATCGTGCCAACGGTAGACGCAGGGTAGCCATGTGCGGAGTGGATAACCGCTGAAAGCATCTAAGTGGGAAGCCCACCTCAAGATGAGTACTCCTAGGTCACAGGCAGACGACCTGTTGATAGGCATCAGGTGTAAGCTCAGCAATGGGTTCAGCCGAGATGTCCTAACAGACCGTATCACTTGTCTGTTGGTGCATGACTATCTATCCCTATGCAGTTTTCAGGGTTTGGTTTGACTTTTCTGGTGTCTATGGCACGGTGGAACCACGCCGATCCATCCCGAACTCGGAGGTGAAACGCCGTAGCGGCGACGATAGTAGGTGGGTAACTGCCTGTGAAAATAGCACGATGCCAGGAAAATTATCCCAAAGCCCTCTGGAGTAATCCGGGGGGTTTTGTTTTTATCGCTGAGTAGGGCACAGTCTCTTTGTTGATTATGGGACACAAGCAAAACGGCTCCGATCATCGGTGTCATCCCTTGGGAATTTCCAGGGTCGCAGGGGCAGTCCACGCAGTGCGCCGTAGGCGTTGCTCCGTCTCTGGTTCTTCTCTCCCCCCTAAATATCCCACAATCACTTGAGGGAACTTCTATTAATTCATGATTAGCGGTCGCAGGGGCGCAGCCCCCGTCTCTGGTTCTCCGTCATCTGGGCATTCTGGCAATAGAACTTTTCCTTTGCTTCAATAAACAGAGGTGTCCTTGAGATGCAAAAATTGGGCTGGATGAACCTAATTTAACCTGAGTTCGGGATAAGGGGTTGGTAAAAAAAGAGAAGTCATTGAGCTCCCCTCACCCAGAACGGGAGAGGGCAGTAGGAACCATGCTCGGGTTGCGACCCCATGAATCTTTTCTAGAAGTATCATCGCTTGGCCCAAACCGATGTTAAAAAGCCTTCCTTGCATACAGAGCTTTGCTTAACCCGAACTGGCGTTAATTTATAATGCTGGTAACTACCGTCATTGCCCCAGGAATGTTGTATGGACGTGTTTATGCAGGCCGCTATTGAGCAAGCGCGCCAGGGACTGGCAGAGGGGGGGATTCCCATCGGTTCGGTGTTGGTAAAAGATGGACAAATTGTCGGGGCAGGACACAACCGGCGGGTGCAGGATAATGACCCGATTACCCATGCGGAAATTGATTGTTTACGGCGGGCGGGACGCATCGGTTCTTATCGGGGAACTACCCTGTATTCCACGCTGATGCCCTGTTATTTGTGCGCCGGAGCGGTGGTGCAATTTGGCATTAAACGGGTGTTGGTGGGCGAATCCCAAACCTTCAGCGGGGCACGGGAATTTATGGAACAACATGGCGTGGAAGTGATTGATTTGAATCTTCCTGAATGCCGCACCATGATGCAGGAATTTATCAACCAACATCCTCAACTTTGGTATGAAGATATTGGTCAACTATCTGATTAGTTAGAAAAAGCGGTCGCAGGGGGGCATCCCCCACTTTAGTTCTACGGCTGTGGCACGCAAACTATGAGCATCTTGAGGCGATGACCTGACCCTATTCAGGGCACCTCTAAAAATTGGTAATTAGCGGTCGCAGGGGGGCATCCCCCGCCTCTGGTTCTGTATAATCTCTGCATTCTCAAAATTCTCTGCCCGCTTGCATAAGTAGAGGTACCCTTTAGCGATAACGAGGAGGCTTTACGATAAACTCAAAGGCAGACCTTCGTGGTGTTCAGTTGCGTTTATGGGTAATTGGTGGTGAGTGAGGCAGGGATGCCCCGCTTTGGGCGGGTGATTACGGCAATGGTTACCCCCTTTACGCCGGACGGGCAGGTGGATTATGCGGTGGCAGAACGGTTGGCGGTGCATTTGGTCGCCAATGGTAGTGATGGGCTGGTGCTGGCCGGGACAACGGGGGAATCACCCACCCTCACCTGGGAAGAGGAATACGAGCTATTTCGGGTGGTGAAAGCAGCGGTGGGACATCAGGCGAAAATTTTGGCGGGCACCGGTGCCAACAGCACCCGTGAGGCGGTGGCGGCAACAGTAAAAGCGGCAGCATTGGGACTGGATGGCAGTTTACAGGTGGTGCCCTACTACAACAAACCCCCGCAGGCGGGGTTAATGGCTCATTTTCAGACGATTGCCCAGGCGGTGCCGGATTTTCCCCTGATGCTCTACAACATTCCGGGGCGAACAGGGGTGAATCTCCTGCCGGAAACCGTTGCTCAGTTGGTTCACAGTCAGGCGAATATCGTGGCGATTAAAGAAGCCAGTGGCAATTTGGAACAGGTCGCCCATCTGCGGCAATTAGTCCCGGCGCAGCGGTTGGATATTTACTCCGGCGATGACAGTTTAACCCTGCCGCTGTTGGCATTGGGCGCAGTGGGGGTGGTGAGCGTCGCCAGTCATTTGGTGGGTACACACATTCAAAAAATGGTGCAAGCCTTTGTGCAGGGGCAACCCGAAATCGCCCAGGAACGCTACAATGAAATCTATCCACTGTGTAAGGCCTTGTTTGTCACCACCAATCCCATTCCGGTGAAGCGAGCGTTGGAGTTGGTCGGTTGGCCGGTGGGGTCGCCTCGTTTGCCCTTGGTGGAGGCGGATGCTCACGTGGAACAAGTTTTGCGCCCGGTGATGCAAAGACTGCATCTGTTGGCCTGAAAGTTTCGCTCCTTAGGGGGGTGAACCGTGCTCGTTTGTCCTGTTTGATCGTTTAGTGAAGGAGTCTATGACCAAAACCCGTTCTCAGACCACTGCCGCCCTCAAGATTATTCCGTTGGGGGGTCTGCACGAAATTGGCAAAAATACCTGTGTGTTTGAAATCAATGATGAAATTCTCCTGCTGGATGCGGGGTTAGCGTTCCCGACGGAATCCATGCACGGGGTACAGGTGGTTCTGCCGGATTTGACCTACCTGCGGGAAAATCGCCACAAAATTAAGGGCATGATTATCACGCACGGGCACGAGGATCACATCGGCGGGATTCCCTTCCATTTGCAGCAGATTGATATTCCCATCATGTATGGCCCCCGGTTGGCGATTGCGCTGTTGCAGGCCAAGTTGGAAGAAGCGGGGGTGGCGAATCGCACGCAATTGCATCCGGTTGGACCGCGGGATTTTGTGCGGATTGGCAGTTCCTTCCTGGTCGAATTTATCCGCAACACTCATTCGATTGCTGATAGTTTCACGGTGGCGATCCACACACCAGTGGGGGTTATTATCCACACGGGTGATTTCAAGATGGATCACACGCCGATTGATGGGGAACGGTTTGATCTGCACCGCTTGGCTGAACACGGGGAAAAGGGCGTGCTGTGTTTGATGAGTGATTCCACCAACGCCGAGGTGGCCGGGTTTACGCCTTCGGAACGGGCGGTGATTCCGGGCTTGGACCGTGCCTTTTTGGAAGCACCGGGGCGGTTGCTGATTACCACTTTTGCCTCGTCCGTGCATCGGGTGAATATCATTTTGCAGTTGGCGCAAAAACACAAGCGCAAAGTTACAGTGCTGGGGCGTTCCATGTTGAATGTGATTGCCCACGCCCGTACGTTGGGCTATATCCAATGTCCTGATGATTTACTGCAACCTATGCACGTGGTGCGCCATCTGCCCGATGACCAGGTGGTGATTTTAACGACCGGTTCCCAGGGGGAGCCGTTGTCGGCGTTGACTCGGATTGCCAACCGGGAGCACAAGGATATTCAGATTCGCCCAACCGATACGGTGGTGTTTTCCGCCAACCCGATTCCCGGCAACACGATTGCGGTGGTGAATACGATTGACAAGCTGATGGCGCAGGGAGCCAAGGTGATTTACGGCAAGGAACGGGGGATTCACGTGTCCGGGCATGGCTGTCAGGAAGACCAAAAACTGATGCTGGCCTTGACTAAGCCCAAGTTTTTTGTACCGATTCACGGGGAACACCGGATGCTGGTCAAACACAGCGAAACGGCGCAAGCCCTGGGTGTCCCGGCGGAAAACATCGTGATTGTGGACAACGGCGATGTGATCGAACTGACCCCCGACCGGATTCAGGTGGTGGGACGGGTGAAGGCGGGCATCGAACTGGTGGATACCTCCGGTGATGGGGTGGTGGACGGCAAAGTCTTGAAGGAACGGCAACGCTTGGCGGATGATGGGGTGGTGACGGTGGCGGCTACGCTGGATACCCAAGGGCAGATGGTTGCTACGCCGGAAGTGCATGTACGGGGGGTGGTCACGGCGATTGAACCGGGGCAGTTGCGGCAGTTGGTGCAGGAAACCCTGGCGCAAACCGTGCAAGAACGCTGGTCTGAGTTTGCGGTCAATGGTACTGACATTGACTGGACAGGGGTACGGGAAGCGATGGAAGCCGCCCTGCAACGCCTGATTCGTCGGGAACTCAAGAGCCATCCCCTGTTGATTTTCCTGTTGCAAACCACTGTTCCGGTGACCAGCACGGGGAATGCGACGGAAGAGGCCAACCGGCGTACCCGCAAACGGCGCAGTGAAGTGGCAGCGGTGTAACCATGCGGCGGGAATTTGCCGACCGGGCGGACTTGATTGCCTATGTAACCGAGGTGTTTCCGGGGGCAAAAGGAACCGTGAGTGCAACGGTGGGGGGCAGGACAGTCGCATTACAAATACTGGCGGCGATCCAACCCCATCGCTACGGTGACACCCGCAATTACCTCGATGGGGCGGTGACTCGGTTATCGCCCTACATTCGGCATGGGGTTCTCACCCTGGCGGAGGTGCGGGATGTGCTTCAGGAACAAGGGTATCCCTGGGCGGTGGTGGAACCGCTGGTGCGACAACTGGCGTGGCGGGACTACTGGCAGAAATTGTATGAACAATGGGGGGACGGCATTTGGGACGACCGGGAACCCTACAAAACGGGATTTACTGCCGATGATTACCAGGATGAATTGCCGGACGATATTATCACTGGGACAACCGGCTTACATTGTATGGATCATTTCAGTCGGGAATTGCAGGCAACCGGGTATTTACACAACCATGTCCGCTTGTGGTTTGCCGCTTACATCATCCATTGGCGACGGGTGAAATGGCAGGTGGGGGCGAGGTGGTTTTTGAGTCATTTGTTAGACGGCGACCCGGCGAGTAACAATTTATCGTGGCAGTGGGTGGCGAGTACCTTTAGCGTCAAACCCTATTATTTTAATCAGGAAAATCTGGCTCGTTTTAGTCAGAATAAATGGTGTGCTACCTGTCCCCACGAAGCGAAAACGTGTCCCTTTCGGGGGAGTTATGAACAGTTACACAAACGCCTCTTTCCCCATGCCGAACTTAGTCATTTGGGTACACGGCGATAGCCTCAGCCCGACCAATCCGGCGTTCACTACCTATCCCCACGCCCCCGCCGTTTGGGTGTGGGATGAGGAATTATTAGAGCAATGGCAAATCAGCCGTAAACGTATTGTCTTTATTTATGAATGTTTATTAGAATTACCCGTAGAAATTCGCCGGGGCAATGTGGCGCAGGAAATCACCCAGTTTATGCAGGAACATAACGCCCAAAAATTAGTTACCACCCATAGTCCTAGTCCTCGTTTTCGTTGCATTTGTGAGGAACTATCCCCGCAATTTACGCTGGAAATTCTGCCCATGCCACCCCTAATTCCACCGCAAAAGTATCTGGATTTGAAACGTTTTTCTCGTTATTGGAAAGTTGCGGAAAAATATATTTATCCTCATGAAATCGGGTAAACCTAGATGCGTTTTGATGTCGT
>JAUQVQ010000088.1:0-6419 GCA_039794725.1 Gloeomargarita sp. HHBFW_bins_162 | reverse complement strand
CTGCAGGGTACATCTATAAATCGCAGGGAGCATTCCCTGCCGCTAGTTCTCTGTAGTCGCTCAATTTTCACTATGGCAATCCTAAAAGATTTGAGAACAAAAGGGAGAACCGAGGACGGGGGCTGCGCCCCTGTGCCCCTTCCAATTCAAAAAGGATTGCTATATTAGGATTGTGTTTGAAGCTCCTATGAACTACAGTCTTTTTATTTATTCTGGGCACAGTTAAAATTCTCGCTATAACCAGATAAGACAGGCCAATCTATTTGCTCCCTTGAACTACTTATATCCCACAGTCCCTGAAAAGGCTGTATCATCAACATAACTCGACCTTCATCGTTTAGATAAGTTGTTGCTGTGTCATTGCGCTCCTTATATCAAACCATTATTCTCCTGCTGATCGCCTGTTCGGTGGTGCTGTTTACCGCTCAACCAAGCGGGGGACAATTTGCTCTACCGCAACAACAATCCCCATCAGTTTTACCGAGCAGAGTTACTCGTTACGGCAATATTGAAACGGCAACTGTGATTTTCGATGGTAGAGAATTATTTACGATTGCCTCGAAAACCGTGCGAGATCGGAGCAACCCTGGTACCCTACTCCCCGTTGAAATTCGCGCAGAACTAATTGAGGCCAATTTACACCGGATTGTGGCACCCTATACGCAAAATTTACTTGATAGTCGAGAACCCGATGTAATTATTTCAGTGGCAACCCTAAACGATGAAACGGTTATCCTTGGCCGCACCGAGTTACAAAAACAAAATATCACCATCCTAACAGTTACTCAATTTGACTCTTCCTACAACGGTGTCCCGATTCCTGAGTTGGCAGAACAGTGGCGGGAAATTATTCAACAAAACCTGCAACAAGCCATCTCCCAGCGTACCCCCAATGCTCTCTTACAACAGACCTTCCAAGCTCTAAAAATTCTCGCCCTCATCTTGGTAATTAGCTTGATCTTATTAGGGTTGCAAAAATTTATTAATCATCGAAAAAAAGTGATTGAAACGCAGATTAATTCATTGAAAAACTCTTCAAAAATAGGGGGAGAAACCACACCGCAAATTCACGGTTTACAGCGACACCGGCTGGAGTTTCTCGACCATATCAGAGTACATTTAAGCTATGAAAAAAGATATAAAATTGCTTCATTTGCAAGCTATCTTTTACTGTGGATGCAACTAGCAGTTTGGCTGGCAGGGTTCGCTTATATTCTCTCGATCTATCCCCAAACTCGAGGTATTTCTTTTAAGATTTTGCGGCTACCGGTGCTGTGGTTAACGGTTTGGTTTGTCACGGGTTTAGGGGATAAGTTGGGGGACTTTTTGATTGACCGTTTACGCCAAACTTGGGAAAACTATAATCTGTTTGACGTGGGTGATATTACGCGTCGGTCATTGAGAATTTCCACGACAATTGAAACCTTGAAAGGGGTGAAAACGGCGATGGTTTATGTGGTACGAGCGAGTTATATTTTGAGTACCTTGGGTATGCCCGTTAGCTCTATTTTTGCCTTGGGGGGGTTACTCGCTCTGGCCATTTCTTTGGGGTCGCAGAACGTGATCAAAGATATTATTAACGGCCTCTTAATCCTTTGGGAAGACCAGTTTGGCATTGGCGATATTATCCAAATTGGTGAGTATACAGGCATGGTAGAAAGTATGAGTTTACGCATTACCCAACTGCGAAATCCAGAAGGATGTTTGATTACCATTCCCAACAGTAGTATTGTTAAGGTTTCTAACTTAACCCGGCTGTGGTCACGGGTGAACTTCGAGATTTTGGTTGATTGTGAAACCAACCCGACCCAAGCTCTGAATGTCCTCAAGAAAGTGACCCAAGAATTTTACGCTGACCCGGATTGGCGCCAATCACTATTGGAACTGCCGGAAGTGTTGGGAATTGATGCCGCCAGTCACGAGGGTTTACTCTTGCGGGTCTGGCTCAAAACTCAGCCGGGGCAACAGTGGCTGGTGGGTCGAGAATTTCGTCGCCGAGTGGTGGAAGCTCTCACTAAGCAAGGGATTTTGTTGGGTCGTCCCCACCAAGTGTTTGACCGGATGGAGACCGATTATAGCAATCCGATTTGATTTGGCAACGGTAGTTTCTGCCAGAGAAGCACCTGATGAGTAGCTTGAGATTGCGGGGATACCCCTGCAACCCCTACTTCGGAAGGGCACCTCTATTTATTCAAGCGAGCCAAAAATCTCTTAGTTGGAATCCAGAGATTACGGAGAACCAGAGGCGGGGGGTGCCCCCCTGCGACCGCTAATTACCAATTTTTAGAGGTGCCCGGAAGTTTGTTTCATTTTTAGTTAGGATTGCTATAGTTCTTATCGGATTCATCACCTGCCAAATAACGCTGTAAAAATTCTTCGAGGGATTCCAACTGAATGTGTAGCTGATTTTCCAGATAGCTAATTTCCGATTCACTACAGATAAATTCATGGCTCAATAGGGTTCTCAAGGTACCCAAATCATCGCCCTGATGCAACCACTGTAAGCCCCACTGCACCCCCTCTAAAATCTGCAACGGTAAGGGCACAATTATGGGTTGCGATTGGGTGAGTTTTTGGTAGAGATGAATCACATCCCAACGGCTGAGGGGAGGGCGACCCCCGACGGCTAAAATCTGTCGCCACAGGTGAGGATGCCGGGTAAGTTTAACGGTAATGGTTGCCAAATCATCAAGACTGAGCCAGGAATGACGGAGATTGCCATCGCCAGTTACAATTAAACTGCCGGTTTTTTGCAACTGTCGTAGCCAGGGAAGCAGGTAATGATTCAGCAACGGTGGGCGGACAATAATATAATTCAATCTACTGTTCACTAACTCGTGCTCAATCGCTAATTTTGCTTCCAATAGGGGGGCGTGTTGGGCGTATTGATCCACACCTAAACCCGAAATATAGGTGAACGATGTCACCCCAAATTTACTGGCAATTTCAATCAAATTGAGATTACTTTTGAGGTGAACCTGGAGAATATGATGCGGATGATAGTGGGTGCTAATGACGTGATTGACCTGACTTAAGGCCGTCCAAATGTCGTCTCGTTGGGTAATATCACCAAAGTAAAGTTCTGCCCCCGCCTGCGCTAAATCGTGATAATTTGACCCCAACTGCACCCAGGCCCGCACTGGCTGACCTTGCCGACACAGATAATGCACAACTCGGCGGCCAATTTGCCCCGTTGCGCCCGTCACTAAATACAATTCCTTCGGGGGTTGCCCCATGACCACCGTACCGCCATGAACTGCTTACAGGTTAAGTGTAAAACTTTATCATTTTTTTACTCGGAGGTGGCGACGTGACCGGGATTGTTGTCCCAAACACCTCTGTATAATGAGGTCATCGGGTCACGATGGGAGAGTGCTAACATGAAACGCCTTGGCTATGGGGTAACGCTTGCCCTGGTGGGCGCGGTGGGGGTATTGCTCTGGCAAAGTCCCCTGGATTCGGCCGATGATGTCACGGCGGTGGCGCAGATCGCCAAGGGTATTACCGTGCTGATTGATGGGGTCAACCCCGGTTCGGGAGTTCTTGTGGCGCGGGAAGGCAATACGTACACGGTACTGACAGCGGCGCATGTTATTCCGGTACAAGATGAGTACGATATTGTTACCTTTGACAAACAGAAGTATCCTCTCAAGTACAGCACCGTGCAAAAAATAGCCGGGGTGGATATGGCAATAGCCAAATTTACCAGCGATAAAAACTACCCGACTGCGAATTTAGGGGATGCCACTAAGGTGACCGAAGGTAGTCCGGTGTACGTGGCGGGGTTTCCCAAGCCGGGGGCGGCGATCACGGAGCCGGTCTATAACTTTACCACCGGGCGGGTGACGGCTAATGCCAGTAAACCTTTGGCGGATGGCTATGGTCTGGTGTATAGCAACAGTACGTTACCGGGGATGAGTGGCGGGCCGGTTCTGGATCGGCAGGCGAAGTTGATCGGGGTACATGGGCGTGCCGATGGTGGTCAACTGGAGCGGCAAACGGAAACGGTGTATGTAAAGACTGGCTTTAATCTGGGGATTCCCATTAATACCTATCTCAGCATGGCTCCCCGTCCGGCGGTGGTTGCGGTTGCACCAACACCCCCCCGTACTCCCAGACCTGACCCGGTGGCGGTCAATCCCAGCCGCGCCGATGATTTTTTCTTGTTAGCCAGTGACCGGTACCGGCAGGGGGATATTGCCGGGGCGATGAACCAACTTTCTCAGGCGGTGCGGGTGAATCCCAACTATGCCGCCGCGTTTGCCACCCGGGGGGTGATCCGCTACATTCAACGGGATCAACAGGGGGCGATTCAGGATTTTGACCAGGCTATCCGGCTTGACCCTAACTACGCTGAACCCTATGTGGGACGGGGCTTAGCCCGCTCGGCACTAGGGGATCGCCTGGGGGCGATTGAGGATTACAGCCGTGCCATCGAATTACGACCGACCTACGCTGAAGCCCACTACAACCGGGGGGTGTTGCTGTACAACATCCGTAAAATTCCGGAAGGAATCGAAGACCTGCGGCGGGCGGCGGATTTGTATCTCCAGCAGGGGAATCCCACCGAATACCAACGCACTCAGGAAACCCTCCGGGTCGCTACAAGCAATTGTCGGCAACAAATTCGTACGTTGTGTGACTGGTAACCTTGCCGGTTGTTTTGCTCATCCCGAATCCCCAGTTGCGGCTGTTGTTGGGCTGGCATCTGCGGCAAGGGGGTTATCGGGTTACTCTATTGGAAGCGCTGGGGCAGGGCTACAGCCTCAGTGATGTCGGTATTTTGTTGGTTTTGGATTTGGATTGGCCGCAGACCTGGGATGAGGGGTTACAGTTGGCGGCGTGGTTTGCACAACGGCAGTTGGGGGTACTGTTGCTGATCTCCGCTCGGGGGGAGGAACCGGACATTGTAGCGGGCTTGATGGCGGGGGCGGATGATTATTTGGTGAAACCGTTTGGGTTGGCGCAGTGGATGGCACGGGTGCGGGCCTTGACTCGACGGTGGCACAAGGGGCAAACGGTCTTGCGCTACGGCGACCTAACCTTGAATTTACTCTCCCGGCGGGCATTGTGTCAGAAGCAGGAATTATCGCTCACGCCCCATGAGTTTCATCTCTTGGCACTTTTGACCCAGGCGCAGGGGGAAATTCTCCCTCGCCAGGTTTTGTACGAGCAGGTGTGGGGGCAAAATAGTGGGCGCACTCTGGATACGCATATTTTGGGGTTGCGGAAAAAATTGCCGCCCTGCCTACAAATTGTAACCGTACATCGCCTGGGTTATCGGCTTTTGTTTACCACTTCAACAGATTAAATTGTTCCATATCAATGGTGGCTCGGTTGCGATAAATGGCAAGGACAATTGCCAAGCCTACGGCAGCTTCGGCAGCCGCAACGGTAATCACAAATACGGCAAAAACCTGCCCTTTAATTTCCGCCGGGTCAAGGTAATTGGCGAAGGCCAGAAAATTCAAATTTACCGCATTTAATAACAGTTCTACCGACATCAATACCCGCACTGCATTGCGGCTGGTCACCAAACCATAAATCCCGATACAGAACAATGCCGCCGCCAACAAAAGAAAATACTGGAGTTGCAGAGCCATAGATTTTACCGAAGCGCGTTTATGGGTATGATACCTCAGCTACCCTGGTTAAAAACAGTCACCGTGAAGTAGTAACGGTGGTTGGTGGGGCCACTGCTGGCCAAAATATAGTAATCACCACTGGCGGGGAGTTCGTACTCAAAGGGGCGTTCTCCATTCCCCAGACTGGCCAGGCGCTTTCCCTGCCCATCAAAAATGATCACTAAGGCTCTGGCTCCCATCCCCTGGGGTTCCACCCGTAACCATTGACCTTTGCGGGCGTTAAGGACATAGACCCGGTCGGTGGCTCCGGCAATGACCACACCGATTGTATGGGGAGAAAATTGCAGACGACTGGTGGGGGTAGTTTGCAAAACCTGCTTCAAGTTCACCTGAGCGAGCGCCACCGGTGCCGGTATCCACAGACCCGCAAGTAACACACTGACCCAAAACCATTGTTTTTTCATGGGATTAACTCCAGGAACCTATGGCAATCCTAAAGGGTTCAAGAACAGAAAAAGTAGGGAGAACCCAAAACGGGGGCAGTGCCCCTGCGACCACCAATTATGTTAGTAAAGATTCTGGTTCATTCAAGCAGGCCGAGAATTTCTGAGAGTTTCAAGTAAATATATAGCAATCCGATTTGATTTGGGAACGGTAGTTTCTGCTAGAGAAGCACCTGATGAGTAGCTTGAGATGACGGGAAACCAGGGGCGGGGGTACCCCCTGTGACCCCTGCTTCCTTCGGGATTTTGTTCCATTTTTAGTTAGGATTACTATAATTCACCCTCACCCCCGACCCCTCTCCCATCAAGGGAGAGGGGAGAAAACCAAAAC
>JAUQVQ010000087.1:0-6446 GCA_039794725.1 Gloeomargarita sp. HHBFW_bins_162 | reverse complement strand
CACCCGGAACAGTATCCCCAGTTGACGATTCGGGTGTCGGGGTACGCCGTCAATTTTGTCAAACTCACCCGTGAGCAACAGTTGGATGTCATCAGTCGCACCTTCCACGAGCGGCGTTAAGGGGAAAATCCACTCCTACGAGACGATGGGCACGGTGGATGGCCCGGGGATTCGCTTTGTCGTGTTTACCCAGGGCTGTCCGCTCCGATGCCTGTACTGCCATAATCCTGACTGTCGCAGTATCACCGGCGGGCGGGAGGTGACGGTCGGGGAAATCATCAGCGAAATCAAAAAGTACCGTTCCTACCTCAGGGGCGGGGGTGTCACCGTCAGCGGCGGCGAACCCCTGATGCAACCGGAGTTTACGGCGGCGATTTTCCAGGCGTGCCATGATTTGGGATTGCATACGGCGTTGGATACATCCGGCTACTGCCCCGTTGCGGTGGCGGAACCGGTTTTGGCACACACCGATTTGGTGTTGTTGGACATTAAATCCTTTGACCCGGACATTTATCAGCGAGTGACCCACGTTTCGTTGGAACCGACGCTCACGATGGCGAGGTATTTAAGTGCAGTGGGTAAACCCGTTTGGATTCGGTTTGTCCTAGTCCCTGGTTTAACCGATCCCCGTCATAATATCGAAGGGTTAGCAGATTTTGTCGCCACCTTAACCAATGTGGAACGAGTTGAGGTTTTGCCCTTTCACAAAATGGGGGAATATAAGTGGGAACAGTTGGGATTAGCCTATCTTTTGCGGGATACGCCGGAACCCAGTGCGGAATTAGTGGCTGAAACCAAGGCGATTTTTCAAGCACGGGGGCTATTTACCCCGTGATCCTGATCATAAGTTGAAGTTTCTGGGGTTATTGGCAAAACGTTTGTACCCTGAAAGTAGATAAGCGTTTTTACCTAGAGGTGCTGGTTAAGAAAACCCCAATCGTCGATCACCATTAGCGAACCAGCATGAACATTTGCCGAAAACATGACCCCGATTTAGGAGGACACGAGGATGGCGGTCACCAACGAACAGGAATTGAATGAACTGATTGCCCGCGTCAAAATTGCCCAGGAAGAATTTGCCACCTTTACCCAAGCGCAGGTGGATCGAATTTTTCAGCAGGCCGCCATGGCCGCCAACGAAGCCCGCATTCCCTTAGCCAAAATGGCCGTTGCCGAAACCGGCATGGGCATCGTCGAAGATAAGGTGATCAAAAATCATTTTGCTTCCGAAATTATCTACAACAAATACAAGCACGAAAAAACCTGCGGCGTGATTGAAGAAGACAAACACTTTGGTATCCAAAAAATTGCCGAACCTGTGGGTATTTTGGCCGGAATTGTGCCGACAACAAACCCCACTTCAACTGCGATTTTTAAGGCACTTTTAGCCATCAAAACCCGCAATGCCATTATTTTTTCCCCGCACCCCAGAGCCAAACAATGCACGATTGAAGCGGCCAAAATTGTTCTCCAAGCCGCCGTCGCCGCCGGTGCCCCCGACCCAATCATCGGTTGGATTGATGAACCCACCGTGCCCCTGTCCCAAGCCCTGATGCAACACCCGGAAATTAAACTGATTTTGGCGACCGGCGGACCGGCAATGGTGAAAGCGGCCTACTCCTCCGGGCATCCCTCCCTGGGGGTGGGGGCGGGCAATACGCCAGCGTTGATTGATGTCAGTGCCGATATTCCGATGGCGGTGAGTTCGATTTTGCTCAGTAAAACCTTTGATAATGGCACCATTTGTGCGTCTGAACAGGCGGTGATTGTGGTTGCACCCATTTATGAACAGGTGAAGCAGGAATTTATCCATCGGGGGGCGTATATTTTGACCCCGGATGAAGTCGAAAAAGTGCGGCGAATTATCCTCCAAGAGGGGCGATTGAATGCCGCTATCGTGGGGCAGTCGGTGGAACGGATTGCCGAATTGGCCGGGTTTACGGTGCCAGCGGGAACCCGTTTATTGATCGGGGAAGTAGAAAAAGTCAGTGAAGATGAACCTTTTGCCTACGAGAAACTGTCACCGATTTTAGCCATGTATCGGGTGCCCGATTTTCGCACCGGCGTGGAACGAGCCGCCGAGTTGGTGAATTTTGGCGGCAAGGGGCATACGGCGGTTCTCTACACCGACCCCGCCAACCGGGATGATTTGGCCTATTTTGAACATCATGTGGCCGCCGGTCGGGTGTTATTAAATACCCCCTCGTCGCAAGGAGCCATTGGCGATTTGTATAACTTTAAGCTTGATCCCTCCCTGACTTTAGGCTGTGGGACGTGGGGGGGCAATTCCGTTTCTGAAAACGTGGCTCCCCATCATTTGTTAAATATCAAAACGGTTACAGAACGGCGGGAAAATATGTTGTGGTTCCGGGTGCCGCCGAAGATTTATTTCAAATTTGGCTGTCTCCCGGTCGCCTTGCAGGAATTAGAAGGCAGAAAACGGGCGTTTCTCGTCACCGATAAACCCCTATTTGAAATGGGGATGTTGAAGGAAGTCGAAGCGGTGTTGGAATCCTTAGATATTGAATTCCAAACCTTCTATGAAGTCGAACCCGACCCGACCTTAACCACGGTAGAAAAAGGGTTAGCCCGTTGCCGCAGTTTTAACCCCGATGTGATCATTGCCTTTGGCGGCGGTTCTCCGATGGATGCGGCAAAGGTGATTTGGTTAATGTACGAACACCCGGAAGTAGAGTTTTCGGGAATTGCTATGCGGTTTATGGACATTCGCAAGCGGGTTTATGCCCTACCCACTCTGGGACAAAAAGCGATTCTCGTGGCGATTCCCACTACCTCAGGGACGGGTTCCGAAGTGACACCTTTTGCCGTCGTTACCGATGACAAAACCGGGATTAAATATCCCTTGGCGGACTATGCCTTAACCCCCAATATGGCGATTGTTGACCCGGAATTGGTGATGAATATGCCCAAAAAGCTCACCGCCTACGGGGGGTTGGATGCGCTCACCCATGCGCTGGAATCCTATGTTTCGATCCTGGCGACGGAATTTACCGAAGGTTTGGCGAAAGAGGCGATTCAACTGCTGTTTACGTATTTACCCAGAGCGTACAAATACGGGGCAAAAGACCCGGTCGCCCGTGAGAAAGTTCACTATGCCGCTACGATTGCGGGGATGGCGTTTGCGAATGCGTTTTTGGGGATTTGTCACTCGCTGGCGCACAAGTTGGGAGCCACCTTCCACGTGCCGCACGGGTTGGCCAATGCGTTGATGATTTCCCATGTGATTCGCTACAACGCTACGGATGCGCCTTTTAAGCAGGCGATTTTCCCGCAATACACCCACCCGCACGCCAAACAACGCTATGCAGAAATTGCTGATTTTCTCAACTTGGGCGGGCGCACCGAAGACGACAAGGTGGAACGGCTGATCCATGCGATTGAAAACCTCAAACAGGAGGTGGAGATTCCCCTTGCGATTAAGGAAGTCTTGCCCGACCGGGAGCGGGAATTTTACGAAAGCGTGGAACAGATGGCGGAGCAAGCCTTTGATGACCAATGCACGGGGGCTAACCCCCGTTATCCCCTGATTCGGGATTTGAAAGAGTTGTACATTCTCTCGTTCCAGGGATGCCGGTTGGACAGTGCCTTGTACCACCGAGCCGAGCCGCCCGAATTGGCCACCCCCACCACCTAGAGGAGAACGTTATGCAATCGGCCACCCTAACGCCAGCGCACGAGAGCGTCTATGACATTTGGCGCACCCAACAACGCTACCCGCTCGATGCCATTTTTCGCCCCCAGACCGTTGCCGTGATCGGGGCAACCGAACGCCCCGGCAGTGTGGGACGGACGTTGCTCTGGAATCTGATCCACACGCCCTTTGGGGGAACCGTGTTTCCCATCAATCCCAAGCGTCCGAGTGTGTTGGGGATCAAAGCCTATGCCAGCATCCAGGAGGTGCCCGACCCGGTGGACTTGGCGGTGATTGCGACCCCGGCGCCGACGGTACCGGCGGTGATTGCCGCATGTGCCCAGGCGGGGGTAAAGGGAGCCATTATTGTGTCGGCGGGGTTTCGGGAAATCGGTGCTGCAGGGGTCGCCCTGGAACAGCAGGTGTTGGCTCAGGCGGGGCAGATGCGGATTATTGGGCCGAACTGTCTGGGGGTGATGAACCCGGTGCTGGGACTCAATGCCACCTTTGCCAGTACAATTGCCCGCCCCGGTTCGGTGGGGTTTATCTCCCAGAGTGGGGCGTTGTGTACCTCGATTCTGGATTGGAGTTTTCAGGAAAACATTGGCTTTAGTGCCTTTATCTCCATCGGGGCGATGCTGGATGTGAGTTGGGGGGATTTGATCTACTACCTCGGCGATGACCCCCACACCAAAAGCATCGTGCTGTACATGGAATCCATCGGCGATGCCCGGTCGTTCCTCTCGGCGGCCCGGGAGGTGGCGTTGACCAAACCGATTATTGTCCTCAAAGCGGGGCGCACCGAGGTGGCGGCGCAGGCGGCGACCTCCCACACGGGGGCATTGGCGGGCAGTGATGAGGTGTTGAATGCGGCGTTTCGCCGCTGTGGGGTGCTGCGGGTGGATAACATTTCCGACCTGTTTGATATGGCGGAGGTTTTATCCAAACAACCGAAACTGCCCCAGGGGAATCGTTTAGCCATCGTGACCAACGCCGGTGGGCCGGGGGTAATTGCCACCGATGCCTTTATCCAAGGCGGGGGCACTCTGGCAACCTTAGCTCCCGAAACCCTTGCCCGGTTGGATCAGATTTTGCCCACCCATTGGAGTCACGGCAACCCGGTGGACATTTTGGGGGATGCGGATGCGGCTCGCTATGCCCAAGCCCTCGACGTGGTGGCGAACGACCCCAACAGCGATGCGATTTTGGTCATTCTCACGCCCCAGGCCATGTCGCAACCCACCGAGACGGCGACCCAACTGATTCAGTGCGCCCAGAACTGCCATAAACCCCTCCTGGCCAGTTGGATGGGGGGAGAAAGCGTGGCACCGGCGATGCAGGCACTCAACGAGGCGGGGATTCCCACCTTCAGCTATCCCGACACGGCCACCCACATTTTTAACTATATGTGGCAGTTCAGTAGCAATTTGAAATCTCTGTACGAAACGCCGCAATTGCCCCCCGATTCCGACGAATTTACCCCCGACCGACAACAGGTGGAACGGATTTTCAGCCAAGCCCAGCAGGCAGGTCGCACCCTCTTGACCGAATACGAGGCCAAACAACTCCTGAGTGCCTACGGGATTCCCACCGTGCCGACGGAAATTGCCCACACCAGCGACGAAGCCGTTGCCATTGCCGAGCGGATGGGCTACCCGGTGGTGGTGAAACTGCTTTCGGAAGTGATTACCCACAAAAGCGATGTGGGCGGGGTGCAGTTGAACCTGGCGAATGCGGCGGCGGTGCGGGCGGCGTTCCATTTGATTCAAAGCAACGTGCAACCCTGGACGGCTCACCATCCCGATGTGTTTTTGGGGGTAACGGTGCAACCCATGTTCCGGGCGCAGGGGTATGAGTTGATTTTGGGCAGCAGTAGCGATGTGCAATTCGGGCCGGTGATTTTGTTTGGTAGTGGCGGGCAGTTGGTGGAAATTTTCCAGGACCGGGCGTTGGCATTGCCGCCGTTAAATAGCACCCTGGCCAAACGCATGATGGAGCGTACCCAGATTTACCATGCCCTGTTGGGCGTGCGGGGCAAGCGTCCGGTGGATATGGATGCCCTGGCGCAACTGGTGGTGCGGTTTAGTCAACTGGTGGTGGAACAGCCCCAGATTCAGGAAATAGATATTAACCCCCTGCTGGCTTCGGCGGAGCATTTAATTGCGTTGGACGCCCGGGTAGTGTTGCGCACGGATGCCCCGCCCAAGTTAGCCATTCGCCCCTATCCAACCCAGTACATGAGTTGTTTCATTCTCAAAAACGGATTGCGGGTCACGATTCGCCCGATTCGCCCCGAAGATGAACCCTTACTGGTGGAATTTCACCATTTACTCTCGGAAGAAAGCGTGTATATGCGCTACACCCACATGCTGAAATTGCAGCATCGGATTGCCCACGAGCGGCTCACCCGCATCTGTTTTATTGATTACGACCGGGAAATGGTGCTGGTGGCGGATCACAAAGACCCGACGACGGGGAAACATCAGATTATTGGGGTGGGGCGACTCAGCCGTTTTCACAACTCCGAAAATGCCGAATTTGCCATGATTATTGCCGACCGTTATCAATGCCAGGGGTTAGGGACGGAACTGCTCCGCTGTTTACTGGCCATCGGCAGAGAAGAACACATCCACCAAGTCGAAGCCTATATGTTACCCAGCAATGTTGCCATGCGAAAAATCTGTGAACGATTGGGCTTTAGATGGGAACAATCCGAGGATGATTTATTAAAATGGGTGGCGGTTTTATAGTCATTTCTAATAAGAATGAGACAAATAACCGCTGGGGTCGCAGG
>JAUQVQ010000086.1:0-6473 GCA_039794725.1 Gloeomargarita sp. HHBFW_bins_162 | reverse complement strand
GCTAAACTGGGCGGAAGCGGCGTGTTTTGGTGACCGTACACTTGCTGAATAACAAACTGCTTTCCAGGAGCAATCCCCACACAGACCGTTATTTTTTCTTGGCGGTACAGACCAAACACTATAGCCTCACCCCGGTTGATGCGTTCATCATAGCTCCCCACACAAATCCCCAGACGCACCCCCCATTCGCTTAGCTCAGCCGTATCACTCGGCAGTTTTAGCTGATAGTCCGCCACCTTCTGACCATCAAACTGCTCAAATTCCGGGTGTCGCCACAGGGAGTACACCAGTCGTTGGGGCAACCGATTATTCAGCCATGTACATACATCATGAAACTCGGCTAATGTCAGTCCTCGCGGACACCGAAGTGGTTCGCCATAGGCTTTGGTAATGCGATTTATCATGCTCACTAGATCCAACATTGTAAACCAGTCAAGGTCAAAATCCCTCTGTTGAAGCACCTGTAAAAAACGTCGAGGTGGGAAGCACAAAGCAATTGTGATGAGCCATGACAGCAGTAGCAATTTATCCTGGCGTTGGACAAGGACTTGCACCAGTTGCAGTTTCTCCTCAGAACGCCAAGGCAACTGTGCAAAATGCTCACTGTCGTAAAAACTTTGGGCATAGCGCAACAAGGCAATAGTCGCCTGACGATACTGTTTCCCGCCCACCCCAAACAGAACTTTGGCAATGTCAGTCAACCCCCCCGTATAAACGGCTTTCGCCAGCGGGTTCTTCCGATTGGGCGGGATTTCAATCTGGGGACACCCCAACGTATCCCAAGCGGGGATAAACGCCGCTCCCAAAACCATGTGCATCTGTCGGCTACTCTCATCAGCGTTGTCCGGGTTAAACTCAAACGGCACCTCAGCCACCCAGGGTTTCACACCGTGAACCAGACGACTAAACAAATGCGCTGCTGCTTGATAGAGGCTCTGGCGGAGGGCTGGGCTATGTCGGAAATCATTCAACAGAGACACCGTACCAACCAGCCTTCTCATTCCAGGGCTAACCGCTCGCCAGACCCGCCCCTGCCGATAGGTGTACCCCACAAAAGCCGTGCCCGACCACCGGAGCGTGAACGAGGTTAGCGTGCGTTGGCGTTGATAACTCTTTGTATTAATCCGCACTCGTTGCCCCGTCCAATCCAAGTGGAGAAAAATCTTGCCGAAACGGAGATAGAAAATGAATAAATCCCCTTGACATTGCAAGCGAGCCGTTGTTTCTGGGTAAGTGCGGTTAGGGTCGCCCTGACGACAGGCAGAAGGTAACAGGAAGGAGTGTTCACAAGTCGTACTGAGCAACATTGACTTCAACTCCCAACTCGATACTTGGACTTTGAGCAGAATATGGCTGTGCTAGGTAGGCTGATGGTTACACCACGCAGGCTACTGGAGACCAAATACAACTGTGATGATAAAGTTTCAGTGGAATTACCCCCTTCCAAATATCAGACGAGAAGCAAGTCAAGCAAAATATCAGTTCCCAGCGACGGGATATTCGTGTCATCCATCGATACTTATGGTAGCGATTAGTACCAAGGTTTCATCAGAAGGAAGGAAATATCGAAACACCCGAAAGCCGCGCAGGAAAAATGCACCGCACCTATTCTGGGAATGGAAAGACCCTGTTTGACTAAGTTTAACAAAGACGCTTTACGCCTACCAGCTTGTATCGAGTTTAGAGCCAACCGGGGCACGTTAAGACTGGGGGACTCAGCCTGTACTCCGTTTAGCAGGCTCCTACAGTCTTTTTGCTGTCTATCGCTGGCTGAGTGCTGACCTATATCAGCAGGAATATGACCGGGTGTGCCGTGCCCCTGACCGCCCCACTCCACCGGCGGTTAATTTGGTCTTGACTAAATCTTGACTAAAAAATAGGAGAGTTTCAAGGACACCTCTAAAAATTGGTAATTAGCGGTCGCAGGGGGGCACCCCCCCGCCTCTGGTTCTCTGTAATCTCTGCATTCTCGCTAAGGGATTCTTTGTCCGATTGAATAAATAGAGGTTCCCTCTTGACTAAAAAATAGGAGAGTTTCAAGGGCACCTCTAAAAATTGGTAATTAGCGGTCGCAGGGGGGCACCCCCCCGCCTCTGGTTCTCTGTAATCTCTGCATTCTCGCTAAGGGATTCTTTGTCCGATTGAATAAATAGAGGTTCCCTCTTGACTAAAAAATAGGAGAGTTTCAAGGGCACCTCTAAAAATTGGTAATTAGCGGTCGCAGGGGGGCACCCCCCCGCCTCTGGTTCTCTGTAATCTCTGCATTCTCGTTAAGGGATTCTTTGTCCGATTGAATAAATAGAGGTTCCCTAATTTGAGACCGGTGACAAATAATCTGAGATTGTACATCGGGGGAAGCGGGCAGGGGGAATCGAACCCCCATCAACAGTTTGGAAGACTGTAGTTTTACCACTAAACTATGCCCGCATCAGCAATCTAGTATAGAGCCAAGTAGGGTCAGGTTGTTGCCTCAATCGAAAGCCAAAGGTGCGAACCGGTGCGTGTTTCGCTATAGTCAACATGGCGTGACTTGAGACCATGAGCAAAACCTACGAACAAAGCAACTTGGATTGGCAAACCCGCCTGTTGCAACAACAGATTCAGGAATGGTGGGAGTTTACGGTCAACCAGTTTAATCCCAATTTGCCGCAACTGGAAGGGGTTGATGTACCACCATTATATATACAGGTAATCCTTTGGCTGGGGCTGTTGGGGGTAGCCGTGTTCCTCGGACTGCGTTTGACCCGTTGGTGGCAAAATCAGCGTTGGGGGCGATGGCACTGGCACAGGCAACTGTCTCGGGGAGAACCTTCCCAAGCGGGTCACTCCTGGGTCGAACAAGCTCAAGCATGGCACGCCCAGGGCAATCATACAGAAGCAGTGCGTTGTTTATACTTTAGCTTGTTAGAGTATTTACAACTGCGGCGGGGTATCCATCCCTTGGCCAGTCGCACCGATGGGGAATACCGCCGTCTTACCCAACATCTGACTCCCCAAGAAAGCTATGATCTCCTCTGGCGGGGGCATGAACGGATTTGTTTTAATCGAGAAACGGTATCGGCAGAGCAATGGCAAACCTATTGGCAGGCGTATCAACGGGTCGTGAACGAGTAACTTTTCCGCTGACGGCGGTGGTGGGGCAGGAGCGGTTAAAACTGGCCTTGCTGTTGGCCGGGGTGGATATGGGGTTGGGCGGGGTGCTGTTGGCGGGGGCGAAGGGCACGGCGAAATCAGTTTTGGCACGGGCGATTCATGCTCTATTGCCCCCGATTGAGGTGGTGCAGGGTTCTCCCTACCAGGATGACCCGCAACGCCCGGGAGAATGGTGGCATCACCCGCCTCAGGTGGTGACCCAGATCGTCCCGCCGCCGTTTGTGCAGATTCCGTTGGGGGTGACGGAGGACCGGTTGGTGGGAGCGGTGGATGTGGCGGCCTCGTTGAAACAGGGGGAAGCGGTATTTCAACCGGGGCTGTTGGCGCAGGCGCACCGGGGTATCTTATATGTGGATGAATTGAATTTATTGGATGATAACATTGTCAATATTTTGTTAACGGTTTTGAGTGAGGGGGTCAACCGGGTGGAACGGGAGGGGGTGAGTGTGGTGCATCCCTGTCGTCCGTTGCTGATTGCGACGTACAACCCGGAGGAAGGGGCGGTACGCAGTCATTTACGGGATCGGTTTGCGATTCAACTCACGGCGGCACCCTTGGCTGAGTTGACGGAACGGGTTACGGCGGTGACCCAGGCGGTGCGTTATGGGGATGACCCCCAATCCCTGTGGGCGGAGCATCAGGAAGAGATCGAGGGGTTACGCACCCAAATCCTCTTGGCACGGGAGTGGTTGCCGACGGTTCAGATAACGTCCGCCCAAGTGCAGTATTTAGTCGAAGAAGCGCTGCGGGCAGGCGTGCAGGGGCATCGGGGGGAATTGTTTGCCAGCCGGGTTGCCCAAGCCCATGCCGCTTTTTGGGGACGCAATCAGGTGACGGCTGAGGATTTGCGGGTTGCGGTAGAACTGGTGATCATTCCGAGAGCTACGACGGTACCGCCCCCGGAACAGCTTACCCCACCGCCTCCACCCCCGAACAATTCCGCAACCGAAGACCCGCCGGAGGAGGAGCAAAAGGAATCGCAGGAGGAAAATAACAGTATCCCGGAAGAATTTGTATTTGACCCGGAGGGGGTGATTCTCGACCCGGAGTTGATGTACTTCGCCCAGAAGTGCCAGCCCCGTACCCGTGCCGGTGCTCGGAATCAGACCCTTTCCCAGCAACGGGGGCGGTATGTCAAGCCGGTGTTGCCCCAGGGAAATCAGCCTCGGATTGCGGTGGATGCGACATTGCGGGCGGCGGCTCCCCATCAGAAAAAACGGCGGCAGGCACAGCCCGGTAAAAAGGTGGTGGTCACGAGTGAGGATGTGCGGGCGAAACGGTTGGTGCGTAAAGCCGGGGCGTTAATCGTGTTTGTGGTGGATGCGTCGGGGTCAATGGCGCTGAATCGCATGCAGGCAGCCAAGGGAGCCGTCCTGCGTTTACTCACGGAAGCGTACCAAAACCGGGACCAAGTGGCGTTGATTCCGTTTCGGGGGGAACAGGCGGAGGTGCTGTTGCCCCCCACCCGCTCGATTGAAGCCGCCCGGCGGCGGTTGGATCAACTGCCTTGTGGGGGGGGGTCGCCCTTGGCGCATGGGTTAACCCAAGCGGTACGGGTGGGGATAAATGCTCGCCAAAGCGGGGATGTGGGACAAGTGATTGTGGTGGCGATTACGGATGGGCGGGGGAATGTGCCGCTGGCGCGCTCCTTGGGGCAACCGCCCGACCCGCAGGTGGATATTAAATCGGAATTATTGGACATTGCGGCTAAAATTCGTTTATTGGATTTTCGTTTGTTGGTAATTGATACGGAAAATAAATTTGTCTCCACCGGATTTGCCAAAGAATTAGCCCAAAAAGCGGGGGGCAATTATTACCATCTGCCCCGTGCCAACGAACGCACCCTTGCTCAAGTTACCCAGAATGCGCTGCGGGAGGTGCGGCAAAATTAAAAAAATCTGTAAAAAATTTGTAATGATGTCTGGACGGGATGAAGCGGCAACCTTTTCGGTAATTGGGGGATAGTATGGGCACCTCTTAAAAATTGTGAATGAGCGGTCGCAGGGGCGCAGTTCTCCCTAATTCGGGCGTTCTAGCCATAGAACTTTCCCTTGGCTTCAATATAGCAATCCTAAAAGATGCGAGAACAGCGAGAAAGAACCCAATACGGGGGCAACGCCCCTGCGACTTTTGTTGCCAATTCAAAAGGGATTGCTATAGCGGGACTCATCCGTTTTTATGCCCAACTCTTTTTTATAATTGAATGTTGAAATTGCCACAACCGAGTCGATGGTTCCCTTTTCTCAAAAACCACTCAAAATGCAAAAATTACGGGGTTAATCATGGCCATTGCCAGCGTCAATCCCTACGACGGGAGTGTTTTACAAACCTTTACCCCGTTAACCGCTGCGGAGTTAGAGGCCAAATTAGCCCAGGCGGTCACGGCATTTGACACTTATCGCCACTGGTCACTCACCCAACGGGCGGCAGGATTGCATCGCCTGGCGGAACAATTACACCAGCAACGGGACACCTGGGCACGCACCATGACCCTGGAGATGGGCAAACCCATTCAAGCCGCCCTTGCTGAAGTGGACAAAAGTGCTTGGGTCTGTCGCTACTACGCCGAACAGGGGGCGGAATTTCTCCAAGACCGGGCGGGACATTTGGAGCGGCTTCCCGATGGCACGGTGGCACGGACGTGGGTGCGCCGTCAACCCTTGGGGGTGATTTTGGCGGTCATGCCCTGGAATTTTCCCTTTTGGCAGGTGTTTCGCTGTCTGGCTCCGGCGCTGATGGCGGGCAATGTGCTTGTCCTCAAACACGCCTCGAATGTGCCCCAGTCGGCCTTGGGCATTGAACAGTTGGTCAAACAAGCGGGGTTTCCCCCCGGCGTAATGCAGACCCTGTTAATCGAAGCCCAGCGCGTTGCCCAGGTGGTGGCCGACCCACGGATTAAAGCCGCCACCCTCACCGGCAGTGAACAGGCAGGCATGGCTCTCGCCGCCGCCGCCGGACGAGCCTTGAAAAAAACCGTGCTGGAGTTGGGGGGCAGTGACCCGTTTATCGTTCTCCCCAGCGCCGACCTAGATGCGGCCAGCAACACAGCCGTCACCGCCCGGATGTTGAACAACGGCCAGTCCTGCATCGCCGCCAAACGCTTTATCCTGCACACCGCCATCGCCCCCGAATTTATCCGCCGGTTGACAACCCGGTTCCAAACCCTCAAAATGGGCGACCCCCTTGACCCGGCCACCGAACTCGGCCCCTTGGCGACCCCGGCTCTGCGGGATGAACTGCACCAACAGGTCACCCAAATGGTGCAGGAAGGGGCACAACTCCTCTGCGGCGGTCAGATTCCCCCCGGAACCGGCAGTTTT
>JAUQVQ010000085.1:0-6476 GCA_039794725.1 Gloeomargarita sp. HHBFW_bins_162 | reverse complement strand
GGTGCCGGAATAAAGACCTTATGGGGTGCGACTTTTTGCATCTGGTGAATAATTCCCGGTTCGGTCACCACAATAAATTCCTGAGCAGAACTTTGCTCAACATACCGGAGTAACCCACTTGTAGAAGCAATGTAATCCGCTAAATTTAACACCGGCATTTCACATTCTGGATGAGCAATTACTTGCGCGTGGGGATACCGCATTTTCAGTTTCACCAACTGTTGATAAGAGAAAGTTTCATGGACTAGACAACTCCCCGGCCAAAGTACCATTTCTCTGCCGGTTTTTTGCATCACATAACGCCCTAAATTTTGATCCGGAGCAAATAAAATTGGTTGTTCTGGAGGGATTTGTTCAACAATTGCTACTGCATTAGAACTGGTGCAAATAATATCACTCATGGCTTTGATCGCCGCCGAGCAGTTGATATAAGAAATCACTAAATGGTCAGGATAACGAGCCTTAAATTCCGCAAATTCTGCCGGGGGACAGGTATCCGCAAGAGAACAACCCGCGGCTAAATCCGGGAGCAAAACCTGCTTATCAGGGTTGAGGATTTTGGCGGTTTCAGCCATGAAATGCACCCCCGCAAACACAATTACATCCGCAGAGGTTTGAGCGGCCTGCCGGGACAATCCCAGAGAATCCCCCACATAGTCGGCAATGTCCTGCACCTGGGACTCCTGGTAGTAATGCGCCAAAATCACCGCCCGCAACTCCCGCTTGAGTGCCTGCACCGCCCCCACCAAATCCCGAGGTAAACTCGCCGTCTCCATCACCGGCAACAACATAGACCCGCTCCTGAGAGAATTTGTAACGCTTTGTTTAATTATAGTTGATTTTACCAAAAACAGGGTGAGGGATGGGTCTATCGAGTCGTGCCTAGTATGGCAGTCTCTTTTGAGGTTGCAGGGGCGCAGGGCACTGCCCTTAGTTCGTTTTCTCTGCGGGGAAATGGGTTATCCAGATGTCCTGAGTTAATTGGGTAGTGCTATAGCAGTCCGGTTTGAATACGAAACAAAGGTCGCAGGGGCGTAGCCCCCGACTTTGGTTTTTCTCCCGTCTCCCGGTCTGGGAGAGGGGCAAGACATGAACGAGGTATTACTTCTGTTGTGATCTCATTTCTGCGCCAGAGTTGGGGGTTCTTAGGGATTACGGGGTGGCCATCCAGGCACCTCTGTCAACTGCCAATGAGCGGTCTCCCCCGCCTTCGGTTCGCCGTAACCTCTGGGATTCTCACCAACAGAGGCGTTGCCCGCCTGAGCAAATCGAGGTGCCTATTAGAAAAACTTTAAGCTAAGATTAACAAAGCTCAACTCAGGGTGATCGTGTGTTTATTCGTTTAGCCAGTCAACATCGGGAATTTGTCCGGGACTTGGTGATGAATCTCCAAGCCCTGGCTACAGTTCTGGAGCGGCAGGGACGGTTGGCCTCTTGTTACACCTGTGGCCCGGCGATGAACAGTGCCTCGTTTATGGTTAGCTTGGGGGAAGGCCATCTCATTCGGTTTTTGGTGTCCGATTACGGGATTACCTGGACGGAGATGCGGGACGACCGGGAGTTGATGAAACTGGAAGGAGCCGAGGCAATTGCCCAGCTCCAGGAATTAGCCAATCTGGTGCGCCAACCGGGTAGCCCAGTCAACGTTTAATCCCGAAATCGTTGTTCCCAGAGCCACTCCGCCCACTGCCAGGCACTGATAAAACTGGCGGGATTGGCTTTACCGTGACCCGCGATGTCAAAGGCGGTGCCGTGATCGGGGGATGTGCGTACCAAGGGTAACCCCAGGGTCACATTCACAGCTTGGTCGAAGGCGAGGGTTTTCACCGGAATTAGTCCCTGGTCGTGATAAAGGGCGATGCAGGCATCCCAGGGCGATGGCGTGTGATTCTGCCACCACGCTCGTGCCGGAGCCACCCACAGCGTGTCGGGGGGAACCGGGCCAACCAATTCCACCTGGGGAAATTGCCCTTGCATTTGGTGCATCCAAGGTTTTAGTATCTCCTGCTCCTCGGTGCCCAGATGTCCGTGTTCGCCCGCATGGGGGTTCAACCCGGCTACCGCAATCCGGGGATGCTCCAGACCAAAATCCCGGCGCAAACTCTCCACCAACCGGGTCAATTTCTCGGTCAGGACAGCGGGAGTAATTGCCAATGGCACCTGCGCCAACGGGATATGGGTGGTTGCCAGCACCGTCCGCAATACCCAACCCGTGTGGGGAGAACGGGCGAAAAAGGCCATTGCTACCGCCTGCACCCCGGTTGCCTGTGCCAAAAATTCCGTTTGCCCGGGGTATGGATACCCCGCTTGGTGCCAGTAGGTTTTGGCAATAGGCGCTGTTACCAGTGCCTCACTACCCAACGCTAAAGCGGTTTGCAGATACCGCACACTCAACGCCCCGGTCAGGGGCGACGGTTGCCCCGGCGCAATCGGCTCCGGGGTGGGGACATCCACCAGAGGGATGTTTGCCGGGTCAGCCAGCCCTGAACCCCGCAAGCGTTGATAGGTGTCCACCAATACCGACCCGGAACCCACCACCCGCACCGGCCAGCGGGGACGATAGGAAGCATAGGCTCGTAAAATGAGTTCCGACCCGATACCGGCTGGGTCACCCAAGGTCAGGGTTATGGTCACAAAAATCGGTGTGGGAGCTAAGCAAAAAATGCCCCAACTTGAGGGAAATCCCTATTCGTCGTTAGCCGGGGTTGACCCATTCAAAGAACGCTCCACCTGGGTGAGATGGATATGCTTATAGCCGGGCTTGATTTCAAATTCATCCCCCGGTTTCAAACCCATTTTTTGGGTGTAGGCAGCACCGATCACAATTTGACCGTTGCGATGCACACTCACCCGGTAGGTGGGTTCCCGACCCCGCCCATCCCGAGCATTATCAATCGCCACACCTTTGGCCAGTAAAACCGCATCCATGAAGTCGGACACATTGATGCGCATCCGGTCACCTTTGATGCGGTAGTAACCACAGTATTTCGCTTTCTCGCGGCGGGTGAGATGACGCAGTTCATCCACCTTTTTCAGAAGCGCTTTTCCGGTCAGAGGTTCTTTGGGTAATTCAGCCGTGTTTTCAGTCATATTGTTTCAGGGAAATTCATCAATCCCTAGCATAGCAGAATCATTTTTATCCTCCTAGAGCTAAATTGAATTTTTTTGGGAAATTTTAGAAAAATTCTGGAGAAATTTGGGGTCACTCTCGGCCGCTTCCCTGGGGAGAAATCTCGCCAGAGCCGATCAGGGGTTACGACTGGCCAGGGTTTTGAGATATTCAGTGTTCACACCGGACTCCCGTACCAGGGCAATTTTACCCGTGCGAGCCATCTCTCGAATGCCGAATTTCTGCAACATTTGTACGATTGCCACCATTTTTCCTGGGTCACCCGTCACTTCCAGGGTGAGGGAATCTTCAGCTAAGTCCACCACCCGTGCCCGAAACACCTGGGCAATTTCCATGATTTCACCGCGGGTCAGGGGGGTGCCGTTGACCTTGATCAGCATCAATTCTCGTTCGACGCAAGGGACATCGGTGATGTCTTGAACCTTGAGGACGTGGATCAGTTTATAGAGTTGTTTGGTGAGTTGTTCGATGTCCCGTTCGTCGCCGGGAACCACCATCGTGATCCGCGAGATACCCACCTGTTCGGCTGGGCCAACGGCAAGGCTTTCAATGTTGAATCCCCGGCGGGCAAATAATCCGGCAATTCGGGTCAAGACCCCGGCTTCATCTTCCACCAGGACGGAAAGGGTATGTTTCATGGGAAATTGGTTTCTAAGGGTGGTTTTATTATCCCTGGAAATTGTCCCGCTTGGGGTGGGGGTGGCTCATCGGTTCCGGTTGCACCCACTGGTCAAATTCGGCGGCGGTAAAATAGCCCAATTCCACACCGGCTTGCCGGAGGGTTTTCTGTTCTTGATGAGCTTTCCGGGCGACCTGAGCGGCACGGTCATAACCAATGTGGGGATTGAGGGCAGTGACCAGCATTAAGGACTGTTGCAGATGGGTCTGAATTTGGGGCAGATTTGGCTCTAACCCCTGCACACAATGGCGGCTAAAACTGCGACACCCATCGCCGAGTAATTGCAGAGATTGCAACACATTATAAATAATCAGTGGTTTGCAGACGTTGAGTTCAAAATTGCCTTGGCTGTGCGCCATACTGACGGCCAGATGGTTGGCCATGACTTGCATACTAAGCATGATCAGGGCTTCGGCTTGGGTGGGGTTGACTTTGCCGGGCATGATGGAGCTACCGGGTTCGTTGGCGGGCAGGTGCAGTTCCCCTAAACCACAGCGCGGGCCAGACCCCAACCAACGGATGTCGTTGGCAATTTTGAGTAAGGAACCGGCGAGGGCGTTTAACCCACCGCTCAACTGCACCAGGGCTTCGTGACCGGCGAGGGCGGCGGTAAGGTTGGCGGCAGGGCGCCAGGGGTATCCCGTTGATTGGCTGAGTAATTGGGCCACCTTCTGACCAAATTCAGGGTGGGTATTCAACCCGGTGCCAACGGCGGTGCCCCCGATGGCAAGTTCATAGAGGGGGGGTAAGCACTGGTCTAAATGGGCGTGATGGTGGTCAAGGTGAGCGACATAGCTGGCAAATTCCTGCCCTAACGTCAACGGTACGGCATCCATTAAATGGGTTCGGCCAATTTTGGGAATGTTCTGCCATTGTTGGGCTTTATCCCTGAGGCTCTGGCGTAATTCGGTGAGGGCGGGCACCAGGTGTTGGTGATAAGCAGTGACGGCGGCCAAGTGCATGGCGGTGGGAAAAACATCGTTGGACGACTGCCCCAAATTCACGTGGTCGTTAGGATGGATGGGGGTTTTGCGCCCCAGGGGGTGCCCCAGCAGTTGATTGGCGCGGTTGGCGATAACTTCATTGACATTCATATTGGTTTGGGTGCCGGAGCCGGTTTGCCAGACTTTCAGGGGAAATTGGTCATCCCACTGCCCCTGGGCGACTTCCTGGGCGGCCTGTTGGATGGCGAGGGCGAGTTCAGCAGGCAAATACCCCAATTCTTGATTCACCTGGGCGGCGGCGTGTTTAATCAGTCCCAGGGCATGGATCACCGCGAGGGGCATCTGTTCGGCACCGATGGCGAAATAGTGGAGCGAACGGGCAGTTTGACTGCCCCAGTAGGCGTGGGCGGGGACGGACACCTCACCGAGACTATCCGTTTCAATGCGGTATGCAGACATGGCACTTGACACAATGGGTTCGAGTGTTAAAATAGCGCATTACATTTTGGCAGAATCAGGTAGGTATGGCGGAACGGCTCTCGTCCTCAACTATCGAGGGGGTCTTAACCCTCAAACAGTTGGTGGCACGGTCACAGCGGGAGCATCGCAAGGTGCAAGAATTGCTGAGCTATTTGGGGTCGGCTCTGCGGAATTTGCACAATTTGAACCAGTTTTTGCAGTTGATTCCGGTGATTGCCACCCGGGTGTGTGATGGGGAGGGGGCGGCGCTCTTGCTGTGGCAGGAAAAGGCACATCGTCTGTATTTGGCGCAATTTCATTCCCATCGGGAGGAGTGGAATACCCATCTGCGCCCCCGGTTGGAACAGTACATCCAGCACTTGCCCAGCGGGACGGCGCATGAACTCTTTACCCAATTAGAACAGGAACTTCCCCAGGTGCTGGGGGTGGAGGCGGTCGGGACGGCGGTGATTGTGGGGGGGCAAGAGCAGGGCTGGTTGGTGGTTTTGAGTGAACGCCCTGGATTAATTAATAGCGAGGCGCGCAAGCAATTGTTGACCCTGGTGGCGGATCAAACGGCGGTGGGAATGGAACAGGAACACCTGCGTTTGGCTCTACGAGAGCAGGAACGGTTGAACCGGGAAATCCAACTGGGTTCGGAAATTCAAAAGCATCTCCTGCCGGAAACCCATCCCCACATTCCCGGTTTGGAACTCGACTCTCGTTACTTTACGGCGCAGTGGGTGGGTGGGGACTACTACGACTTTATCCCGGTGGCGGGGGGACAACGCTGGGCGATCGTGATTGGCGATGTGATGGGCAAAGGCGTACCGGCGGGGTTGATCATGACCATGACCCGGGGGATGTTGCGCTCGGAAGTGCTACGGGGCAATTCGCCCGCAGAAATACTCAGCCACCTCAACCAGGTCATGTACGAGGATTTGACCAATTCCCATCGCTTTGTCACCCTGTTTTACTCGGAATACGACCCCTACACCCGCCAGTTGACCTTTTGTAATGCGGCACATAATCCCCCCCTGCTCTGGCGCCAGCAAACCCAAGCAATTATCGAACTGGATACACCGGGGATGCTGATCGGGTTGGAACCCCAGGGTCAGTACGAAAACGGTGCCGTTACCCTAGACGTGGGCGATGTGCTGGTGTACTACACAGATGGGTTTATTGATGCCACCAATGGTCAGGGTGCCCGCTTTGAAATGACGGGGTTACGCCAAGCGGTGCAAGAAGCCTGTGGGTTACATAC
>JAUQVQ010000084.1:0-6547 GCA_039794725.1 Gloeomargarita sp. HHBFW_bins_162 | reverse complement strand
ATTTCCCCTGTGTGTCGGCGACGGCGGCGGTGTATCGGGAAACCAATCTAGGTTGGACAGCGTTTGTGGCCGCTTGGACAACGGGGATGGGCTACTGGGTGGCGGTCTTTTACTACCAGTTCATGACTTGGGGGCAACATCCGGGTCGTTCAACTCGCTGGCTGATCACCCTGTTCATGGTGCTGATTGGTGTGGTGTGGGGGTTGCACAAGTTCGGTCAACGGCAACGCCGACTTCCGCTTACTCACGTCCAGTAGGTGAACCGATGCTGTTACAAGAAATTCAAACCTATGTACGAAAACATCGCCGCGTTTCCCTAGAAACCCTCGGTCGGTATTTACAAATAGATGCGGATGCCCTGCGCCCGATGCTGGCATTACTGATCCGCAAGGGGAAGGTGCGGCGCTTGGAGCAACAACCCTGTGGCGGCTGTCACCACTGCGCCCCGGAGAGTTTAGAACTGTACGAATGGATCGCTGATTAATTTTAGGAGGAAAAAACCATGTTATCCCCAGAAATGACCAACCGTTTGAACGCTCAAATTAACTTAGAAATTACCTCGTCCCTGCTTTATTTACAAATGAGTTCCTGGTGTGCCCACCAAGCCTTAGAAGGCTGTGCTTCGTTCTTGCGACAGCACGCCGATGAGGAAATGATGCACATGCGGCGGCTTTTAAACTATTTACACGAAACGGGAGCCTTAGCAGTTTTGGGTGGGGTTGAAGCTCCCCCGACGACCTTTGCCTCATTAACTGAAATGTTTGAGCAAGTCTATGCCCACGAACAGGTAATCACCCGGAAAATTAACGATTTAGTTCACCTAGCCAATACGGAACCCGATTACTCAACGTTGCAATTTCTCCAATGGTATGTGGCGGAACAACACCAGGAAGAGTTTTTGTTCAAAAGTATCCTGGACAAAATTAAGTTAATCGGCGTTGACGGTCAGGGGTTATTCTTCATTGACAAAGAATTAGCTACCCTGGCAAAAGGAACGGTGCAGTAACGCCCGTAGAACCACAGACGGGGACGGCTAATGTACCCGTTTGAGAGGTTCCCTAGCGGTACATCCCAGTCAATAACCCTACGCTGGCGTCCCCATCCGCAAACAGAATTAGTAGACCTCTTGCATGATTTATGTCCACCCTCACCCCCGACCCCCAGAGGGGAGAAAACCAAAACGGGGCTACGCCCTGCGACCCCAAGCCAAAAAACCTGGATTTGTTCCAGGGTTTAGAGTTGAATTATTAACATTCACGCAAGAGGTCTGGTGAACCCCCGCCAGAATTTCTATGAATATCCGTTGGCTTTTGGACGGAACCGTGTTATCTTCGGAGTATATTTCGCCCCAAAAGCTTCTCACCCGGATTCATACGGCTTCTCAGCATTAGGGAGATTGATTTTATGAAAACGACCTGGATACTACCGGGTTCGGTGGGATGTTTTTTACTGGCCGTTCCCGCCCACGCCGCCCGCCTCAGCCACTGGCAATTCAACCCGGATACCCATGTACTCGAATTAACGACCGAAAGCGGGACGCAACCCCGGATACAGGTTTTGGCTCAACCAACCCGGGTGGTGATTGACCTGCCTCAGACCCAGTGGCCGGTCGGCAGAGAAATTCAGAATATGCAACGGGGACAGGTGCGCCAGGTGCGCGTCGCTCAGTTTGATGAAACCACGACTCGCCTGGTGGTCGAATTTCACCCCGGTCAACCCCTCCAGGCCGACCAAATCCAAGTTCAGGCGGTCGGTTCGGGTCGCTGGCGGATACACCTGCCCGGTGGGGTGGTGGCGGCGGCACCCGTGCAGCCAGAATTACTGCAAAATCAAGGCTCAGGGGCGATTCTGCGGGGGGTACGAGTCACGGAAAACGGCATTTTCCTCCAGACCCAGGGGCAAACCGGCGCAACTCGGGTACAACGCAGTCAGGATGGCCGCCAAGTCTGGATTGATTTGGGCAATACGGCACTCTCGCCGGGGTATCAACCGCAACCGTTGCCGCAATTAACGCAACTCGGGGTACAAAATTTCCGGGTCGTGCAAGTGGCCAATCAACCGCCCGTGACCCGCATTATCCTTCAGGTGCAACCCGGTCAAACCCAATGGCAAGCCCAGGTCCAACAAATTGGCCGTTTGGGGGGGGTCATGTTAGTTCGGGGGGGGGATACACCGCCGGTAATAGCTACCCAACCCAGTCCGGTCACCGCTCCCGACCATTGGGGCATTGCCTCTGACCCGGAACCGGTGGCGATTTTGCGCCCGGAGATGCACCCCCAGTCCTGGGCATTGGGTTCGTTTCCGGTGGAAAATTTCCAAGCCTACACCTCTCCCTTTGGCCCCCGTTGGGGACGGTTTCACTACGGCCTCGACCTCGCTGCTCCGGAAGGCAGTTACATCCGCAGTTGGTGGGATGGCCGGGTGGTGGAAATTTTCAACGATGCGGGCTGTGGCACGGGCATTGTCGTGCAATCGGGGCAATGGGAACACATCTACTGTCATCTGCGGGGGCGAGCCGCCAAAGATAGCCAGGGCGTGTACCTGCTCGATCCCAACAGTGGGTTGAACATTCGCCAGGGGCAATGGGTCACCGCCGGAATGCGGATTGGGCGCGTGGGGATGACCGGACGGACGACTGGCCCCCACCTGCATTGGGGTTTGCGTCATGCGGGGCGGTGGATTGACCCGGCCATCGTTTTGCGGGAAATGTACGCCCAACAGAACCGGGAACGCACCCTTTCTCAGCAAGCCTCCTAACGCCGTTCACGCAAGGATTTGGCACGACTCTGCAAGGATTGGAAATAGTCCGACCCGGTGATCTCTTGCACCTGATTTTCCTTTTTGCGGTGGTCAATCGTGATCACAAGGTCATTCACTTGCTGTTTCAATTTTTCTTCCCGCGCTTGCACCTGAGCGGCGGCCTTCAGCAAGCCCCGTGCCAACCGACCAATATCATCCGGTTTATTACTCAGTTCGTGGAGCGGCTCCAGACTGTCGTAAATGCCCTCCTCCAAATCCTGTGCCGCCAATAACAGCAACCGCAAGGGGCGACTGATACTGCGAACCAACCAGACAACGATGGCGACCAAAAACCCCGTTAACAAAATAAATTGCGCCACATTTTGCCACGCCAACGCCCAAATCGGACCCAAAAATTGCGACCGAGGTTCCGCCACCGCCATCACCCAGGGTTCCACTTCCAAAGGAGCATAACCCAATGTCGTTATCTCTTGATTGGTATCGCGAAAATGACTGATATAACCGGGTTTTTGTGCCCGAATCAGACGCTCGGCCAAAATGTTTAAATCCAAATCACGAATACTGGTTATGTAGGGAATTAAACTGGTGTTAATAACTTGTTGTTGAATATCAGTGGGCAGGGGTGCCAAACTGTGAAAAATCAATTCCGGGTTGGTATGCGCCATAATCACCCCATGACTATCAATGAGAAACGCCTGCCCCCGTTCCCCCAATTTAGCACCAGTGACAATCCCCTGAATGACTTCAACATTAATTTTTAACGCCGCTACCCCTAAAATTTGTCCCTGCTTATTCCGCACCGGCGCACTGACAAATACGCCCGGTTGTCCCGTCACCCGCCCAAAAATTACCCCCGAAATCGCTACCTTTCCCTTGCTCGATTCCTGATAGTACTCGCGAAACCGATAATCAACGCCCACCATTGCTGGCACGGTGGAAGCCACACAAACTCCATTTCGATCCAAGAGAAAAACCAGGTTAAAATCCGAGTGAATTTTCTCAAATCCTTTCAATTGTTGGGTCAACTGCTCTCGTTGCTGGCGTTGGTCTTGCTTTTGCAAAAACTCCTCTACCCAGGACATCTGACTGAGGGAAACCACCGACTCCCGATGGTCAATCAACAGTTGATCCAAGCGTGCCGCTGTACTCATCGCCAGGAGTTCCAACGCCCGATGCTCCCGCAACTCCAACTGCCGAATCGTCACCCGCAGATTCAAAACCGCCGAAGTCCCCATCGGCACCAGCCCCACCAACAGTAAAACCACCGTCAATCGAGTTGTAATTGACCAGTACCGAGGATGCAGTCGCCAACGTTTGATCATGCTAATCCGGGAAGACAACCCCAAAATTGTGTTAATCTTCAATGAAATTCACTATAGCCTATTTCCTGACCACAAGAGTTTGAATCTGCACAAGATATGGAAATCTTGTATTTATTCAATCGGGGAAAAAATCTCTCGGTTAGAATCCAGAAATTACGGAGAACCAGAGACGGGGGCTGCGCCCCTGCGACCGCTAATCACTAATTTTTAGAGGTTCCCTCAATTTACAGCAGTGCCCAAATGAGAAATTTCTATGTCCGGGAATTAAACTTTTCTTTGAGGCGACGACCTACTTCATGAGCAATTTGGGGGTTAACCTGAAAACGACTTAATTCTGCATCAGTAATGTAACCAATCCGTTGTCTATAATTGTTTTTCGCCTGTTGCATTCGTTTTTGCATTGCCAAAATATCATCCAAATTGTGCAAAGACGTTGGGGATAAATTCCAAGTTGACATGGCTCTTTACAATCGTTGGTAGTGAGTTTTAAGGATGGTCTTATAGGAAGTTTTTGCCGGTAAGTGAACCACATCAAACCCAGGGGGATAATCAAACGAGATTTTGTCGGCATTGGTCGTTACTAAATACTTTTCTGGACTAAATTCAGTTTCACAGTCAAAAACTTTTTGTTGCAGTAAAAAACCTAAGAATACTCTTGGTCTGAAGTGGTAAATGGCGATACTGGTATTGTGGGTAGGATTGATCATCGTGCGAATTAATGTTCTCATATTATATTGCTCTAATTCCGGCAAAAGGGTCACATCCTCAATATCCCCCGCCCAAGTGTAACCCTGAGCAACAAGAGCCGATTGCAGGCGGTGGTGCCAAGTCAACATAGCCTTGAAAATCCTCTGAATTAACCAAGCGGTATTCATGAGTTTGACCAAAACTGGACATCAGGATTTTATAAATTTTCTCAACAGCACTCTCGATTGTTTCTATTTCTGTTAGATTTTGTTTTTCAGGTGGTTTTTCTTGAATGCCTTTTTCGTGCTTGATTTTTAGATATTCACTTGGTTCTAATTCAACAGGAAGCTGGAGGAAATCACCTATTTTGCGAGCTAAATTTTGGAAGTAAGTTATGTCATTTAGACGAACCAATTGATTTGGTGATGAATAGGAACCTGATCTATCTATTTGTATCTTTTTTCCTAGGTAATCACCGATTACTTCCAAAGAATAGAAGTAGAAATTGTCACCATCACTATCTTCATCTGTGACGATCACTACAGCAACTTTAGAACAATTAACTAAAGAATGAATTTCCACAGAACCTTCTCGCCTAAGTAGGCGATCAAAATTAGACTGGTCAATGTGCGATATGGTTTTTTTATTTAAGTCAAATACAAATTCATCTTTACTCTTATCGAACAGCCAGATTAAAATGAAGAATGTAATACATTGAATAATGAATGAAACTATTAGAAAAATCACTGATAACAGTTTCTTTGTTGTTGCAGAAAGTAGTTCTCCGTTTAAAAATTTGTATTCAATAAATCTGATCAAAAAAGATTGGAATGACTCTGAAAGCTCATTCACTACAGTGGTAGTTAAAGCTACAGCTATAACAAATGCAGCTAGACCAATAAAGAGCGCTCGCTTAGTAGGATTTCTAATATAAGATGCCTCAAAAACCTTAGCCTGAGAGTTGCTAATCTGTACCCATTCCTTCGCCATAATAATTCCTTAACTATTTAACAACTTGTGTGAGTACTTTTGTGGGAACAGATCGCCCTCGTTTTGTCAAGGGATTCAGGTTTAATGAACTTTCCTTAAGTTAAACATGGGCACCTCTATAAATTGTCAATTAGCGGTCGCAGGGGGGCACCCCCCGCCTCTGGTTCTCCGTAATCTCTGCATTCTCACTCAGAAATTCTCTGCCCGTTTGAATAAATAGAGGTACCCACATGAAGGTGTCATATTCTCGGAGTCAAGAAATAACTCTATTGCCAGAACACCTCGATTATAGAAAACCAGAGACGGCATGAAATGGCAGATGAAGGAAATGCGCTAACTTTTGCCCTAATTCCGCTAAATGGGGGAAGTCTTTCTCATCGCCGCACTCTATCACGAGGTTCTCATCAGCATGACTAGCTATCATTTCTAAACAGTAGCGAGAGTAGGGATGATCGCTGTTACTATATGGTTCAATCTCTGGGGATGAATACTGTAAGATTGCTACTTGCTTAAAGTTAACCATAGCTACCGTTTGAGCAGGAGTTCTCAAGCGGAATAATTGGTTTATACGAGTAGAAATAGCATGACTTATGATGCCATTTTCTCGGTCGAATAAAAATTCTTCTTTAACTGTATCGCCCAGATAGAGATCACCAAAAAACCAGCCTAAAATTCCAAAATATATCAAGGTTAAGATAGGCATTATGCCCATGTGAATTGCTAATAAATTAAGCCCAAGATAAACCCCTAATCCAATCGGGAACATGAGAATTAAAGCCACAAATACG
>JAUQVQ010000083.1:0-6582 GCA_039794725.1 Gloeomargarita sp. HHBFW_bins_162 | reverse complement strand
AAAACAGGGTATTGATGAGCGGGTGAATAGTGATATTTTTGTGGCGGCATCGAAGGCATTAACCTTTCTTGACCCGGATCAGGTTTCGGCCACTATTCCTTTGACGGCATTGAATCGTTTTTTGCAGGAACGGTACGGCTCAAAAATTGCTTTTTTGGATGGTTCACCCACCGAGCGTTTGTGTCAGCCGATTGTGGATTACATCACGGAGCGGGGGGGAGAAGTGCATTTGTTGTCCCCGTTGAAAGAGTATGTTTTGCGCCCTGATAACACGGTTGCGGGGATGGTGATTCGGGGCTTAAATGGGAAGCCGGATTACACGGTGAAAGCCGATGCCTATGTATCAGCCCTTTCGGTTGATCCCCTGAAGGTTTTGCTCCCGGCGGCGTGGAAATCCATCCCATTTTTCCAAAAATTAGAAGGACTTGAAGGTGTGCCGGTGATTAACATTCACCTGTGGTTTGACCGCAAATTGAGCGATGTGGATCATTTACTTTTTTCCCGTTCGCCGGTGTTGAGTGTGTATGCGGATATGAGCAATACCTGCAAAGAATACAGTGACCCGGATCGCTCCATGTTGGAATTGGTACTGGCTCCGGCGCAGGAGTGGATTGACCGTTCGGAAGCAGAGATTTTAGAAGTCACTATGTCGGAATTGCAAAAACTGTTTCCGCAGCATTTAACAGGGGATAATCCCGCGAAATTGCGTAAGTATAAAATTGTCAAAACCCCGCGTTCGGTGTATAAGGCGATTCCGGGGCGGCAACAGTTTCGGCCGACGCAGGTGACCCCGATTGCCAATTTCTTTTTGGCAGGCAGTTACACCATGCAACGCTACCTGGGCAGTATGGAAGGGGCGGTACTTTCTGGTAAACTAGCGGCGCAGGCGGTGGCGGCTTATCTTTCCCAAACAGCGCAGGTTCCCGTCGCAGTCTCCTAACTCCTATGGCGGTGACCCTTCCTCTTCCTGTCGAATTCCAGCCCGATGCGGTGGCGCAAGCCTACGCCGAATGTGAACGGCTGACAGCCCAATACGCCAAAACTTTTTACCTGGGCACGTTGTTGATGGCTCCGGCGAAACGGCGGGCGGTGTGGGCGATTTATGCCTGGTGTCGGCGCACGGATGAGTTGGTGGATGGCCCCCAATGCGACCGGACATCATTAACCACGTTGCAGGACTGGGAAATCCAATTGGAAAAAACCTTTGCGGGGCATCCCCAGGACATTTATGACCTGGCCTTGTATGCCGCGACTCGGGAATTTCCGCTGGACATTCAACCCTTCCGGGACATGATTGCGGGGCAGCGGATGGATTTGTGCCAGTGTCGGTACACCACGTTTGCGGAATTGGAAACCTACTGCTATCGGGTGGCGGGGACGGTGGGGCTGATGTCGCTGGCGATTATGGGGGCACGGCAGGATTCTCCGGCAGTGCGGCGGGCGGCGGTGGCCTTGGGGATTGCCAACCAGTTGACCAACATTCTCCGGGACGTGGGCGAGGATTGGCAACGGGGGCGAATTTATCTGCCTTTAGAGGATTTAACGGCCTACAGTTACACGGTCACAGAACTGAAACATGGAGTCATTAACGGGGCGTGGCGGCGGTTGATGAAATTTCAAATTGCACGAGCCAGAGCCTATTTTGCTCAAGCCGAACCGGGGGTGAATGAACTCTGTCGGGATGCCCGTTGGCCGGTGTGGACGGCCTTGTTGAATTACCGGCGGATTTTGGATGAAATTGAGCGCAATGATTATGATGTATTTAACCGGCGGGCGTATGTGTCGTTGCCGGGCAAATTGTCGGCGTTACCAGGGGCACTATGGCGTTCATTTTGGGGAATCTAATCATGGCATCCATTGTGTTAACCGTTCCCGCAGATATTAGTTTTGAACGGGCAATTGAGCAAACCCAAACGCTCATTTCCGCTCGGATCAACCAAGAAATTAATGCCCAGGAGTTTGCTCAAGGGGTGCAGGCTTTGGTTGCCAGTGAAAATGGGGCACGGGGCTTTTTTGTAACGTATTTAACCCTAGAGCATGAACTGGCCGATCAACCGGATGAGTTATTTGTGAATGCGCTCGCCAGTTCCCCGGAAATCGTCAGTGAATTATTAGTGAAAAATCTCGCCATGTCCACAGCGATGGGCATCACGCACCGGCGCAACCAGGATGAAAATATGGCGCAGGGTTCCGACCGCGTTCAACGGCGCACCCAGGCGTTAATTCAGCGATTGAACCGACCCGAACTCCGTAGTAAGGCACAGGAATTGTACCGGAATGCGGGAGGAGAACCGGGCGTTTACAGTAATTTTCTGGAACGTTGGGGGTATGATGCTGAGCAAAAACAGGCGATTCAACAGGTGTTACACCCTTGGATTTCCGGTTAGTTATTCCCATCGTGAATGGCGATTTGATTGGATAGCGCAACACCGGAAAGTTAATCAATTGCCAACTATAGCCATCTGTTTTGAGTTTGCACCAAAGGTCGTAGGGGCACTACCCTCGTATTTGGTTCTTTAAGTTATTGGTTTCGTAATCTTTTGAGAGTTTCAACTTATTGATGACAATCGCACCACCAAGAATTACAGGGCACCTCTATTTATTCAATCGGGGAAAGAATCTCTCATTTAGATAGAATCCAGAAATTACGGAAAACCAGAGACGGGGGGTGCCCCCCTGCGACCGCTAATCACCAATTTTTAGAGGTACCCTTTATTCAATCGGGAAAAGAATCTCCCGGTTAGAATCCAGAAATTACGGAAAACCAGAGACGGGGGGTGCCCCCCTGCGACCGCTAATCACCAATTTTTAGAGGTACCCTTTATTCAATCGGGAAAAGAATCTCCCGGTTAGAATTGAGAGATGACGGAAAACCAGAGACGGGGGCTACGCCCCTGCGACCGCTAATTGGCAATTTTTAGAAGTGCCCTTTATTCAATCGGACAAAGAATCCTTTAGTTAGCATCCAGAAATGACGGAGAACCAGAGACGGGGGCTGCACCCCTGCGACCGCTCATTCACAATTTTTAGAGGTGCCCTTAAATTAGACCTCTGGCGTCAATGTGAATAACTCAACTCTAAACCCTTGAACAAATCCAGGTTTCTTGGATTGGGATTTTCTCCCCTCTCCCATCAAGGGAGATTTGAATTGGCAACAAGGGTCGCCCCCGTATTTGGTTCTTTTTCTCTTCGTTGTTCTCGAACCTTTTGGGATTGCTATATTAACGTGTTTAGGGGGCAGAGAAGAACCACGTACAGGAGGGCAACCCTTGTTACAAATCCTGGTATAGACTACGGACGAACAATCCGTATCCTCCTCACTCCCCTCGGTTAAGTTTGCGCCAGGTTTGGTACATCTCCGGCAGACGTTGCACCACCGCCACCACCTTGCGCCACAAGGGTAAAGGAATCGCTGGATACCCCGCCATCACCGCCCCGGCGGGAATATCCTGATGCAGACCGCTTTTGGCCGCCACCTGTGCCCGAGTGCCCACCCGCAGTTGATTGGCCGCTCCTACCTGGCCGCCGAGAATCACCCAATCCTCCAACGTCACACCCCCCGCCAACCCCACCTGCGCCGCCAAGGCACAGTGTGCTCCAATCCGACACCCGTGACCAATATGAATCAAATTATCCAGCTTGCTCCCTTGGCCAATGCGGGTTTCCCCCACCGCCGGTCGGTCAATACAGGTATGCGCCCCGATTTCCACCCCCGCTTCAACCACCACCCGCCCCGATTGGTGCATCTTGACCCAGCCCTCAGGAGTCGGCACAAACCCAAACCCATCACTGCCCAGGACGGCGCCGCTGTGGATAATGCAATTTTCGCCAATTTCGGTGCGCTCATAAATAGTACAGTTAGCATACAAAATACTATGGGAACCCACCGTTACCCGTTCCCCAATGACGACACCCGGCCAAACCTGCACCCCCTCACCCACCATTGCCCCCGCTTGAATCACCGCCTGCGGACCAATACAGACGCCTGCACCTAAGGTGGCGGTGGGGTCAATCACTGCGGTGGCATGGATGCCGGGGGGGAGGGTCGCCGGTTGATAAAAATGGTTTATCGCCAGGGCAAACCCCAGCCGGGGGTCGGGCAGAGCCACCCACGCTAAACCCCGTGCCTGCGCCGTTTCCTGCAAATCCGTATCCAGAGGCAGAATGACGGCAGCAGCCTGAGTCGTTTGCAGTTGGGGCAACCAGCGGCGATGTTCCACAAAGGTCAATTCCCCCGGTTGGGCTTCGTTAATGCTGGCAACACCGGTGAGGATGGGATTACCGCCGCCGTGTGAGCCATTGGGCAGTTGGGTCAGGAGGTCGTGAAACGAAATCGCCATCGGGGTTAGGGAAGAAGCGAAATTTTGCGAATCCGCCAGCCTTGGTCAGATTTCACCATTTCATAACGGGCTTGGTAGGTGCTACTCCCGGCATCTTCCCCCTGTACCTGCACCTGGTCTTCAATGCGGGCTTCCACCACCATTTCCGAAGGGCTGATCATCTGCAACCGTTCAATTTCTAGGCGTTTCAGGGTGTGAATTTCAATGACTCCCTCCTGCTGCGACTGTTGTGCCCGCAATCGCCACTGACTCAAGGCGGGGTCTACCAAAATCGTACTCAGTTGGTCAATCGCCTGCGGTTCCCCAAAGGCTTGAGCCTTGATTTTCTGCCAGGTGGTCAGGGTTGTGAGTGCCGTCGCCCGGGGGTCTTCCGGTTTGGGGGTCGGACTAGGCAGGGCAACCGGTGGGCGTTCTAGGGTAATCCGCAACCGTTCCGGAGGCAACCGTTGCCACCACCACAATCCCCCGGCTGTCCCCAGAGCCACAACCGCCGTCACCAACCAACCGTAACTGCGGCGGCGAGGTCGGACAGCCCGTTGCGGCGGCCGAGAAACCGGCATGACCCCCACCTCCGGGGTTTGCCATTGCTCCAAGACCGCCACCACCTGCGGGTCAGCAAAGTAACTCTGAATATCCAACGCCGTCGGGGTGACTTCCCGGGCAAAGGGGGCAATTTCTTCGTACAACCAGGTTTGGGCATAACGGTACAGCCCCACCAACTCATCGGGAGCCGTGCGGATCATCGTCACCACCCGGGCATCGGCGGTCGGGCTATGCAGGTATTGATTGAGAAAGTCCAAGGCCGTTTCGGTTTGCCCCAGGAGTAAGGTGGTCACCGCCAATTCCAACGCCACCGGCTGGGTGCGATGCAAAAACCGTAACCACCCCTCCGCTTCCCGAATCACCTGGGGTTGATGCCGCAGGATGCCTAACCCCACCGCTCCATGTGCCGCCAAATAGGCCGCCACCGCCGAAGGTCGCCGTGCCTCCCGCCCAAAATGTTCGTACTGCTCCGCCAGGGTCATATAGGGACGCAGTTGTTGGATAAACCGCAAACCCTCATCCACACCCAACCCCGCCTGGGGGTCGCCCGTCCCCTCAATGCCCCCCCGTTCCGTGAGCATCTGTTGCAACAAGTCCAACCCCAGCCGCCGCCCCGGTTGATCCTCCAACGGCAGAGCCACCAATTCCAAAATCCGGTAGGGACGCAGACGGGCTAAATCCACCTGCAATTCCGCCAAGAGATTGGGAAACAACCCGCCCGTTTTCTGCAACAAGGCCACGCCCTGCTCCAGGTACACCCCCGCCCGCTGATAATTCTGCTGTTGCCACTGCTCCCGCCCCAGCTCCAGATAGGCCAACACCATCGTTAAAATAATGTCCCCATACGTACTGGGTGCCGTCCCGTTTTGACAGGCCGCCTGCCCGGTTTTGAGGATTAACTCGTACTCCCCCCACTCCAACCACAGCGCCAACGCCCCCGGAAGCTCTTCCCCTTCCACCCACACCACCGGCGGTTCCGTCACTTCCGTATCCCCGAAACCATTCGCAGTAGCCGTAGCCTCTACAATGCGATAAGCCTGTTCAATCAACCGCTGCCTGGCCGCCACCGCCGCCGGGGAGTAATCGGGTCGCACCCCCATCTGCATCCGCTGGGAAACCACCGAACTAAGATGCGCCAGCGCCGTCTGGGAAGGCACCCCCAACACCCGATAGCAATCTAACGCAACTCGTACCACCGCCAGCGTGCACGCATTCCCAATAGCAGGCAACCTACCCAAGACTTTAGAGCAGTTCCCCCACCTTCAGCAAGCCTACCCCCACGTTCACAAAAATTAACGCTCTTTCAGGGGACAATCGATGTTTTTTTCTGAAAAACAGTATAATTAGATACAGAAAGGAAATTGAGATTATCCATTTGGGTAATGACTCAACGGCCAACAATCAACCCAATGATTTAAGGAGGGTACAAACCATGCAATACCATTTCCACGGTGCGACCTATGAACACGATGCGCCGGTAGTGCCGGTGAGCGAAGGCAATGTGGGTGGCAAATACCGGGGGGCGACCTGGAAAACCCATGTGGTCAATGCACCGCTTCCCCAGCGGGCACCTCGGCAGTTGCGCTATCGGGGCGTGATGTACTCCTGAGTGCCGAGATAGCTGTGGTTCGACCTAAGGTAACGTGATCGTCTGCCCCCTGGTGTCCATCGGGGGGTTGTTTTATGCTTAAAAAAAAAA
>JAUQVQ010000082.1:0-6605 GCA_039794725.1 Gloeomargarita sp. HHBFW_bins_162 | reverse complement strand
GTTGCTCCAACCGGACGCGTTGATCCAACGGGTCGGTCAATTCGGAAAAACTATTAGCTAATTCCCGCCCCGCTATGTACAGTTCAAACCGTTCCACCAATCCCGGCTGGGAACGATGTTTTTTCGCTAGAGGAGAAATTTCCAGCGGAAAATCCACAACAAACGTGGGTTGAATTAAATCCGCTTCGCACAATTCCTCAAATAACGCATTCAATAATCGCCCCACACTGTCATATTCTCCAGCATTTTTTAGACCGCATTCTTTAGCCGCTTTTTGGGCTGAATTGAAATCCGTATATTGATGAAAATCCCAACCCGTTTTTTCCCGTACTAAATCCACCATCGTTACCCGTCGCCACGGGGGAGTTAAATCAATTTCTTGACCCTGATAGGTTAAGTGTAATTTGCCCAACAATTCCTGAGTTACAGTGGTCAGTAAATCTTCCGTTAACTGCATCATGTCCGTGTAATCGGCATAGGCTTGGTAGAGTTCAATCGAGGTAAATTCCGGGTTGTGGCGGGTGGAAACCCCCTCATTACGGAAAATCCGCCCCAATTCATACACCCGTTCAAAGCCCCCTACAACCAACCGTTTCAGATGTAATTCCGTCGCAATACGCAGGTATAAATCAATCTCTAACGCATTGTGATGGGTAATAAATGGCCGGGCATCGGCTCCCCCCGCTTCCGGTTGCAACACCGGCGTTTCCATTTCCAAAAAACCCCGTTCATCTAAATATCTACGAGTCAGTTGGATGAGCTTCGCCCGTTTGCGAAAAATATCTTGAACTTGAGGGTTGACAATTAAATCCACGTACCGTTGCCGATAGCGTTTTTCCACATCGGTTAAACCGTGCCATTTATCCGGCAGAGGTAAAAGCGATTTCGTTAACAGTTCATAGCGGGTCACATATACGGATAATTCCCCTTTTTCGGTGCGTTTAATACTCCCTTCAGCCCCAAGAATATCCCCCACATCGGTCCATTGTTTTAAGTGCTCAAACGCCCCCTCACTCATGCTGTCATGAATCCGTTGTTTTTCCAAATAAAATTGGATTGTCCCTTGCTCATCTTGGATCGTAAAAAAGGCCAATTTCCCAAATACCCGCCGTGCCATAATTCGCCCCGCTACCCGCACGGTCACGTCAACTTCTGCCCCCGGTGCCAAATCGTGATACTGCGTTTGTAATTCAGCCGTGCTGTGGGTGCGCTCGTAGCGATAAGAGTAGGGGTTGATGCCTGCCTGCCGCCATTGGTGCGCCTTATCAATACGTTGTTGGCGCAGCTCATCCCCAGTGTGTCGTGACATGAAAAACCTAAATGACTTTTGCGTACTTCTATTTATTCAAGCGGCTACAGAATTTCTTGGCAAGCATCCCAAGGATTAGGGAGAACCAGCCCCCTGCGACCGCTCATGAGGAATTTGTAGAGGTTCCCCTTCATAGTAACCGTTCTAAACGGCGACGAATTTCGTCCAAACCATCCCCAGCCGGTTTGGGGGCATCGGGTTGCCAATCGGTTTGCGTCACGTTATTTTCCGGCGGCATGACTAATGTACCTTGGGGAACTAACTGATAATGAAATCCACTTTCTTGGCAAAATAAACGAATTTCCTCCGGGTCAATCGGTTGCACGGTAGGAACGGGAAAATCCTGGGCTTCTAAAAAGTTAGCAAACCGTACCGCATCATCTTCATCTTCAAACATTAAAATCGTATCTTCGTCTTGCAATTTAATGCTGTGAATGCCCTCGTTATCGGTTCCCGGATTGTAGATCAAAACGTAAACGGCCATGAATTAAAACCCCTGTCCCCTCGTCTTTACTGTTCTTTATTGTAAGACAAGAGGACAGGGACAAGAAACTCACCCTAAACATCAACGCCAGCGCTTCCGTCCCCCTGCCCAAGGCGGTGGCCCCCCCGGTTGCCGGATGTTGATCACCTCCCCGTTGCTCCGGGTAATCGTATAGGCATCAAAATCATCATCATCGTACTTACCCACCACCGTGACCCGTTCGCCGGGTTTGAGGTTCAACTGATGATACCAACGGGGACCGGCATCCACAATGACTTGCCCCGTCCCATCATCCAGAATGAATTCGTTGCCCACTACACTGCGAATTGTTCCTGTAATGGTAATCCCCCGGTGACGTTGTAACTCGCGAATCGGTACTTGTGCCTGCACCGCAACGCCCCCCATCAGTGCCGCCACAGCGGTCAGTGTCACCAAAGCTCTACCTAACATAGATTTTTCCTTGAATGAAACATGCTTAAATAATTATAACAACTCTAAAAATTGTCAATTAGCAGTTACAGGGGGGCACCCCCCGCCTCTGGTTCCCCCTAATCTCAAGATGCTCATCAGGTGCTTCTCCGGCAGAAACCAGCGTTCCCAAATCAAATCGGATTGCTATAGCAATCCTAAAAGATTCGAGAACAAAGAAGCGAGAAAAGACCTCTTGCATGATTTATATTCACCCTCACCCCCGACGGGAGAAAATCCCAAACCTACGACCCCAAGCCAAGAAACCTTAATTTTTTCAAGGGTTTAGAGTTGAGGGTACCTCTAAAAATTGCCGATCAGCGGTCGCAGGGGGGCACCCCCCGACATTGGTTCTCCGTAACTTCTGGATTCTGGCTAAAGGATTCTTTGTCCGATTGAATAAATAGAGGTTCCCTTGAGTTATTCACATTGACGCAAGAGGTCTAAACAACCAAAACGGCGGCTACGCCCCGGCGACCCTTGCGTTAACCGGCTTTGGATGACCGCAAAAATTCCGCCAACTGGGGCATGACGGTATCACTGGCCACCAATAAACTATAATGCCCCGTACCCGCACAGGTGAGGGTGGGTGCAGTCGGGAAAAGTGCCTGTAATGCCGCCTGTTCCGCCGGGTCAAAGGTAACATCGTTATCGGTAGTGACGATTAAAACCGGGTGAGGTGGGTCGTTCAAACTCTCGGATTGGAAGCGGTAATGTTGAAAAAAGTCAGCGACTACTCGACAATTCAAGCTGATAAATTCGATTTTACTGGTGCGCTGGGTAAGGACTTCCTGGAAATAGGCACGCCAAAATTGCTCGTGGGGGACGTTGACCAGATGTTTGTTGACAATACTTTGGTAGGCCAAGGTGGTGATTTGCGCCGGGGGCATCCCTTGCAGTTGCCGTTCCGTCTGGCGGGCTTGGCTGACCCGTTCCTTCTCCGGCACTCCCACTCCCGTATGGGACAGAACCAGTTTATCCACTAACACGGGATATTTACGTAATACCGCCAGAGCCACCATGCCCCCCAGGGATTGCCCGATGATGTGTACCCGCCGCAGTTGTTCCTGTTTCAAAATTTGCCGCACCCCTTCCACCAACTGGTCAATGGTACTGGCGGCAGGATAAGTCGGCGCAAACAACCGAAAATCCCCCTGCCAAGCGTGCAGATAAGCAAACCACAAATCGCCCCAATGCACCGTGCCAGGCAAAAACAAAATGCCTTCTTTGCCTGCCCCCCCCACCCAATACTCCCAGGTGAGGCCACTGGCGCGCACCTTTTGTTTAGCGAAATTTTGCCGTACCTGCACCAGGAGTTGGGCTAAGTCTCGGTCTTCCGGGGGTAAATTGCGGTAGGGTTCGGGTAAGCGCAGGCGACTGGGCTTGGGGGCAAACAAAAACTGCAAACGGGTGGGCGATGCGGAGGCTTGGCTTTCTTTAATTTCTTTTTCTTTAATTTCCGGTGGGGCGGGTTGAGGTTCGGCGTCAGCCCGAACCGGGGGAGCAACTTCGGTCGCAGGTGCCGGTGTGGCGGGATTGACCAATGTTGCGGGTTCTTCCCGGCAGAGGGTCAACATCCCATCTTGCTCCACCAAAATACAAAAACTGCCCATCTCTTGGTACTGTTCCCCCAACGCCACCGCCTGGGCACGCAGGGTGGCACTAAACGATTGCCCTTTGCGCAAATAATGATTTTGAAAGACGAAGTGATTGCCCTGGTGGTAATTGATCCCCTGGGCAATTAAGTCAGTGACATGAATCACTAAAACAGGCGACACAGGCGAAAAATAACAACTCAATTTAGATTGCGACTGCTTTCATTTTACACAGAGCGATTGCATCTGTTCCTAAGCCGGTCGGGTTAAGGGCACCTCTATTTATTCAATCGGGGAAAGAATCTCTCATTTAGAATCCAGAGATTACGGAGAACCAAAGACGGGGGCTACGCCCCTGCGACCGCTCATTGGCAATTTTTAGAGGTACCCTTAAACCTCATGAACCATTAATCTCGATAACCCTTACGCAAGCGATCTATAGCAATCCCAAAAGGTTCGAGAACAACGAAGAGAAAAAGAACCAAATACGGGGGCTATGCCCCTACAACCCCTGTTGCAAGCTCAAAAAGGATTGCTATAGGGAAGCAGTTGAATCCCCCAATGGCAAAATTCTGCCACAAAAAAATCCACGTCTGAGTAATCATTTTTTAATTTGGTAACCGCTTGCTTTGCTAAGGTTAAATCTTCATACAGAGCAAACACCGTTGGCCCGGAGCCGGAAAGCAAACTGCCTAATGCTCCTGTATTCAATAAACGTTCTTTTAACTCCTGAATTTGGGGGTAGGCAGGCAGAACCACTTTTTCAAAATCATTGTGTAAATGGGCGGCAATTTCAGATAAAGAATGACTCGCTAAAATCTGCACAAAATGATCCGATTCCTGCACCGAAGCCAGGGCAAAGGTATGCCCAAATTGTTCCGCATAGGTGCGATAGGCCCAGGGCGTAGAGATACTTAAATCCTGAAATTTTGCCAACACCACCGCCCCGCCGGATAAGGGAGGTAACGGTTCGAGAATTTCCCCCCGCCCCGTCCCCAACGCCGTTCCCCCTTGCAGACAAAAGGGCATATCCGAACCCAACCGGGTAGCGTAATCCTGCAATTCCCCCAGTGTCAGCCCCAACCCCCACAGATGATTCAGCCCCACCAACACGGCGGCACCATTGCTCGACCCACCGGCTAACCCCGCCGCCACCGGAATGTGTTTTTCAATGTGAATCGCCACCCCCGTCGCCTGTTTGGGATATGCTTCCGCCAATAACTGCGCCGCCCGGACGGCTAAATTACTATGATCTGTAGGAACCTGGGGATGATCACACGTAATGCTAATTTCCTTACGGTTCTGCGTGGACAGATGCAGGACATCCCGTAAGGTTACACTTTGTAACACCATTGCGACGTTGTGGTAGCCATCGCTCCGAGGGCCGAGAATCCGCAGATACAGGTTAATTTTCGCCGCCGCCGCCAGGGTGCATTGGGACATCCGCAGGCATTTCCATCAACGATGAACATTGTTTATTGTGGCTCAAATCTACGCATTACACTAGAAATACTGTCTGTTACCCGACCCGCCCTATGTCCCTAGAAGCCCGCACGCAAGCTCTTGGTCACGAACTCCTTGCCGCCACTCGTCCCGGTCGTTCCTGGTGGGCGCAGGTGCGGGAGCAGTTGCAGTGGGATGAAAAACTGCTGGCCTGGGCGATGGAGCATCCGGGGTTGCGGACTCAACTGTTTCGTCTGATTGATACCCTGCCGTTTCTCAAGGGGTCGGGCGAAATCAGTCGCCATATCCAGGAATACCTGCACCAGCCGGGGGTGGAACTGCCGGGGATGCTGAAAAATTTGCTCAACTTTACCGGGCGGGAATCCCTGGCGGCACAGGTGGCGGCGCAAACGTTAACAACGGCGGTCAGCACCCTAGCTCGCAAGTACATTGTCGGAGAAAATTTCCCCGAAGTGCGGCAGACTCTCGAACGGCTCCGGCAACAGGGGATGACCTTTACCCTGGATATTTTGGGTGAGGCGGTTCTGAGTGAAACGGAAGCCCAGGGCTATCTAAAGAAATACATTGACCTGATGGCGCAATTAACCGAGGTGAATTGGGGCTGTGTCCCGCAGGTGTCGGTGAAACTAACGGCGTTTTATTCGCAATTTGACCCGCTGGCGGAAAAAACCACCCGCACCCACGTTACCCAGGCGATTACCCAGTTGCTCCGACGGGCGGGGGAATTAGGCGTGGCCGTGCATTTCGATATGGAGCAATATAAGTATAAAAACATTACATTAGCCATCTTGAAAGATGTACTATTGAGCGATGAATTTCGCCCACGTACCGATGTAGGGTTGACCATTCAGGCGTACTTACACGACAGTGAAGCGGATGTGCGCTCCCTGTTGGCCTGGGTGAAACTGCGGGGCTACCCGGTGACGGTGCGGTTGGTCAAAGGGGCGTATTGGGATCAGGAAGTGATTTTAGCGCATCAAAAGCATTGGGATTTACCCGTTTATCGGCGCAAAAGTTCCACGGATTTTAACTACGAAAAACTCACCCAGTTATTGTTAGAAAATCACCCGATTATTTATCCGGCGATTGGTAGCCATAATGTGCGTTCGCAAGCCCATGCCTTAGCGATTGCCGAAGCCCTATCGTTGCCCCCAACCGCCTGGGAATCGCAAGTGTTGTACGGTATGGCGGCTCCCTTAGCCAAAGCCTTGGTTGAACGGGGGCAACAGGTGCGGATGTATTGCCCCTACGGGGAACTCTTACCGGGGATGAGTTATTTAATCCG
>JAUQVQ010000081.1:0-6611 GCA_039794725.1 Gloeomargarita sp. HHBFW_bins_162 | reverse complement strand
GGGGCACCCCCCGCCTTTGGTTTTCTGTAATCTCTGGATTCAATAGACCTCTTGCATGATTCTTAAATGGTTCTATTCACCCTCACCCCCGACCCCTCTCCCATCAAGGGAGAGGGGAGAAAACCACAACGGGGCTACGCCCTGCGACCCTTGTTTCACATTCAAAAAGAACTGCGATAGAGGTGCCCTAGAGGTAAAAAATTGTCAATGAGCGGTCGCAGGGGGGCACCCCCCGGCTCTGGTTCTCCGTAATTTCTGGATTCTAACTGAGATATTTTTTTCCTCGATTGAATAAATAGAGGTGCCCTGATGATAATGGCACCATCGCACTACCAAATAATTACAGGGGACTTCTAAAAATTGTGAATTAGCCGTCGCAGGGGCGCAGCCCCCGTCTCTGGTTCTCCCTAATTCGGGCGTTCTGGCAATCGAATTTCCCCTTGGCTTTAATAAAGGGATTTTCAGAATTGTTTATTGTATTCAATAATTAAGCGATTATCCCGATCCGAAGAACCTACCGCCCGAATCCGCAGTTGATTATTAATCCGATAGGCCAACGTTAACTGCGATAAATTGGGGTCACTGACCGAATTACCAAAGCTGGTAAACATTTGTAAAAAGGATGCCGAAAATCGGTGAATATCAAGACGCACTTCCCCCCCCAACGCCAACGCTGATTGTTGCAAATTCCGACCATCGGGTAAAGCGGGGAGTACGGTGGGAAAAAACCGCCAGGAAATCCCGCCAAAATCAGTTTCGTAGGAACGGGAAATTTGATTTAACAGGGTTTGACCGGCCAGATTGGTTAAAAATAATTGCGCCGACTCCGAGCTAGAACTGGCAGAAAAGCCTCCCAACAGGGCAATAATTTGTTCTTGCGTGCGGTTGGGGCTACTGGTCAGTTCCAACCCGCCCCCGCCCGGTTCCCCGAGACGGCTGGCTCGCCCGGTGACACTGGCTTGAATCCGTACCGCCTCCAACCCCTGCACCCGTTCCGCCACCGTAATCGGCACCTCGTTGGGGAAATTGCCCCGTTGCTGCAACAGATTGCCTTCGAGTTGGTTCGCCCCTTGGGTCACGGTCGTGGTTAGGCGCAAGTCTAAGTCGGGGTCAAAGCCGTAGCGGGGGTCAAACACGACCCGGTTGCTGTAGGTGCGATCCAGACGAAACCGGGTCAGGAATAGGTTAACTTCACCCCGTTGCAGGTTCAGAGTGCCGCTGGGCTGGGGTTGGTTAAACGGGCCATTAAACGCCAGCGTTCCCTCGGTGGTAATGTTCAGATTGGGGTAACGCACCACCTGGAGGTTTTTGCCCAGGGTAATTTTTAGGTTCTGAAATCGGGCGTTTTCCCCATTGCCATTGTTGCCATTCGTTTTGACGGTTTCCCCGTTGGGAGCGGGAGAGTCCTGATGCATTTCTTTGAATAATTCATCCGGGAGGAATAACTGCCCTTGGCTGAGTTCGATTTCTCCCCCCACGACCGGGCGTTTGGCCGTGCCGGTAATCGTCACTAGGGCACGGGCTTGGCCTGCGTAGAGATTTTTTTGCTGAATTTGGGCGGGCGAAAGAGCCAGAGTGAGGGGTTGCTTAAAGGCGGGATCGGCGGGAGTCAAGGGGTGATTGATGGGGATAATCCCTGCGAGGGTAAAGGTGCCGCCGCTGAGTTGAGCCTGTAGGTCGTTGGCCGCTAACCGGTCATCCAAAAAACGAATTTCGCCCGTGATATTTTCCAGTGCATCGGCCAACCCCGCCAGGGCAATCGTTGCCCCTTGAAAGCGTGCCAGACCGCTCAACCGGGGTTCCCGCCACGTACCGGCCACATCCACCTGCACTTCCCCCTGTCCCCCCTGCCATCGGGCAAACGGGTTGAGGCTATTCATCAAGCTGAGGCCACTGTTTTTGACCTGGACACTCAACTCAATTTGGTCACTCGCCGGTTTAACCGCACTAAAGGGCAACGGGAACGGCACACTCCCGGTCGCCCGCACGGGTTCAACTCCGGTGGCCTGGTCACTGACCAACAGTTCCGCCCCGAAATTTAACCGCCCCTGGTTGTAGCTAAAACTGGTCTGGGCAACTTGAATTGGCGTATTATCCCAAGTGCCGTCTTGAATTTGGATTGTGCCCTTGGCCTGGGGATTGGCCTGACTGCCCCCCAGAGTGGCTTGGCCACTGATGATCCCGGTGAGTTGCCCCGGCAGTTCTACCAGTTGGGTGATGTAGCTGGCGGGAATTTGGGTTAAAAGCAGTTGCCCCGTTTGTTGCTGGCCGCCCAGTACTCCCTTAAAGAACAGTTGACTGTCCCCCTGGACGAGTTGCAAGGGTTGAAGGGTCAATTTCCCCTGGTTCAAGGTGCCTTCGTAGCGTCCCTGGAGGGTAATTCGTTCCGCTTTGTACTCGCCCCACGCCCAATCCCGCCCCCGCAGGTCAAAGTCCGCCGTCAGCTCGCCCCGGTGGTTCCCCTGCAACGTGGCCTGTCCCTGCCATCGCCCCTGTAATTCTTGCCAGTCCGGTAATCCCAGGGTTTTGCGCTGGCCGTTGGCATAGGTTTGGAACTGGGTGTGCCACTTCTCAAAAAAGGCGAACTGTTCGCCCCAGGGCAGGGTGGGTTGCCCTATCGGTGTGGTAGCTAACTCGCTGGCACCGGGGCGGTCACCGGGCATCAAGGCGGGGACAAGGTCCTGAATCGAAGCGTCCACCGCCTGAATCCGGGCTTGCCATTGCAGTTGGGGCTGGAAGCGAGCCTGTCCCTCAAATGCGTAACGGCTCTGGCGTTGGTGCAATTCCCCCCGGCTGAGGATAAGCTGCTGTTCCCGCCACTGGAATTGTCCGCCGAGTTTGGTGGCGACGAGATTGCCCCAGCGGGCCTGGTCAACCTGCAAATGCCCCGTTGCCCGATTTTGGCGAGTATCCCACAAGGCGGCTCCCTGCAATTCCCCCTGGAGTAACCCACTGCTAAACAATGCCAGCGGTATCTGCCGGAAATTCACCGCCAACCGCCCGTCCCGCCCCTGCCCCTGAATGAGAGCTTGTCCCCGGCGAATGGTCACACTTTGGGGTAAGGCTCCCGGCATCATTGTCACCGCCACCTGGTCTTGCACCCCCCGCACGTCCAACCGCACCCCGGCTTTGGGCGCAAACGCCAGCCTGCCCCGCAGTTGCGGTTCAAACTGCCAGTGGTTCACCCGCAGACCGATTAACCCCACGTCACCCGTAACGTCCGGGTTTTGCAAATTGCCCCGCAGTCGCCCCTGGAAGTCCACATCCCCCCGCAGTGCCAAATCCAGCGGCAGGGTAATGGGTAACCGCCGCAGATCGTACTGCCGCACCTGCACCGAGAGATCGGCGGCCAAGGTACGGGTGTTGATTTCCCCCACCGCCCGCAATTGTGCCCCTTCCGCCCGCAGGGAGAACCGTTCCCCTTGCCAGTGCGCCTGTCCCTGAAGCGGCATTTGCGCCTGGGGAGCCTGAAAATCCATCTGCACCTGGGGTTGCGCCAGAGTTCCCCCCAATTGCCCCTGGACGGCTACGGTTCCCACCCGCACCGGTAGGGTTTGCCCTGAGGGGAGCAATTGCTCCGGTTGCGCCTGCCCCTGGAACCGAATCGCCAAACGTTGCTGGGGGTCAATCCGCCCCGACCCGTTTACCTGCGCCCCCGGTAACTGCATCTGGAAGCGGGCAATATCCACCCCCCTCTGACCCAAAATCACCTCTGCCGAAGCCTGCTGGAGCTGAGTTTGCTCAATCCTGAGTGCCCCGACGGTAGCCAACCGTCCCCGGATGTAAGGCTGGGTTAAATTGCCCTGCACCACCCACTCGGATTGCACCTGACCCTGGACGGGAGCCTTGAGTCCCAATTTCTGCGTCACCTGTTCAATCGCAACGGGCGGCACTTGGGCGGTGAGGTCATACCCCCGTTGCCAATCAACACGTCCTGTCACCCCGACGTCCACCCCCACCAGGCGGATTTGCCCCTGCGTGATCTGCACCTGTTGCGGAGTTAATTGCAGACGGGCGTTCACCTCGGGCTGTACCTGCGCCCATTGGGGAGAATGAACCACCACCCCCTGCACCTGAACCGGGCCGGTGATTTGGGGGGATTGTCCCACCGGCCACTGAATCGCCAAATTGCTCGTGACCTGTCCCTGCCGAAGCGTGACGGGCAAGGGGGTGTAACTCCCCACGAGTTCACTCACGGGCACCAGGGCAACGTTTTGGGTGGTCAATTGCGCCTGCAGGGCATTGGCCCCCATATCCCACGTCCCATCCAGACGTAGGGTGCCGCCACCGGGAGCTTGGGCTTGAGTTTGAAAGTCAATCTCCTTGGCTCCGGGTTGCACCCTGGCTTGAATCTGCTCGTAGGTTTGCGCCCGCCGAGTTGCCCAGGGAACTAACGTGACTTTACCCCCATCCAACCGCACCTGGGTGACCTGCACTTCAATGGGGGGGGGAGTCTCGCCCGCATCAATGTGGGGCGTAATTCGCAACCAGCGTCGATCCGGGGACTGGTGCAACACGGCTTCCGGTTGGATCAACCCCACCTGAATATCCAACCGGCGTTCATGGATGACCTGCCAGGGCTGGAACTGCACCTCGATTGCCCGCACATTTACATAATCCGGGTCGGTCGCCGTGGCGGGAATACTCGAAGCGCCAAACCGTACCCCCGTCCAGCTAAACCGTTCTACCGCACCCAACTCCACCGGGCGGTCTAAACTGCGGCTCAATTCCTGCGAGATCAATGGGGCTAACTTTTCCCGGACAAAGAAACTTCCCCCGACCCACAGACCCGCTCCCGTGCCCAAGACAATCGCTCCGGCCAACCCCCAACTCCAGCGGGAGCGGTCAATTTCTCTCAACCGTGACATGGTCTTTGCCAATCGGGTCAACCCCAATACCATCGGTCACACCCCGCCAGAATAGCTTCGGGTTTCCCGGCGAGATGTCACTAGAGTTACCTTAGCGGATTTTCTAGTGATTTCCCAAATTTGGGGGCGGAACAACCCGAATATACAGTTCCCCTTGGGGAGCTAGACGGCGCCAATAATCTGAGAGTTCCGGCAATCGGGTGGATAATTTTTGGAAAAAATCCAGAGAAATCCCGTATTTTTACGATTGTATTTGCGGAGTACCTTGATTTTGGGATTTACATTAGCAGAGCGTCTTTTGGGGCGAGAACCTCTGCAACCATCCGAAACGATTCGAGAACCAAGAAGAGAAAAAGAACCAAATCCGGGGGCGGTACTCCTGCAACAGGGATTACTACATTTCAGGCAAAGCAATAGACCCCTTGCGTACAGGTTAATAACTCAACTCTAAACCCTTGAACAAATCCAGGTTTCTTGGCTTGGGATTTTCTCCCCTCTCCCTTGATGGGAGAGGGGTTGGGGGTGAGGGTGAATATAGCAATTCGATTTGATTTTAGAACGGTAGTTTGGGCCAGAGAAGCACCTGATGAGTAGCTTGAGATTACGGAGAACCAGAGACGGGGGCTGCGCCCCTGCGACCGCTAATCGGCAATTCGCATGAAGTGTCCTTATCATAAGCACCCGTTTTGACTAACTGACAATCAACCCTTGCAACCGTTGTGCCAACGTATCTGTCACTTGGTTCACCACCTCCCGGGCGGCCTTGCGGCTACTGCGGTAGGTTTCCCAATAGTCATTGAGGTTAATGGGTTCCCCCACCCGAATCGCCGCCCAGCGTTGCCCCAAATTGGCGGGTTTGTCTTTGCCCTGGAGATGGGTAATCACCGACCAGAGAATGAGGGTGGTTTCTGCAAATCGATCCGCCGACGGCTTTTCCCGGATGTAATCGCCCGTCACACTGATTAACCGCTCCACCAACTGCATGTGCCACAATCGCAGAGCCGCTTCCTGGGCAATCCGATCCGCCAAACACCGAGCGATGGGGGACAATGCTGCCAAATCCTGACGGTACATCCAGTCCCACCCCGCCGCCTCCAAGCGACGACAGCGGTCAATCGTGGTGCCTTCGGCGTTCACCCCAAAAAACGCCTCCGCCACCCCCAACGCCACATCCCGCAGATGTTCCAGGCGTATCTTCAACTGTTCATTGACCGACAAATCCGTATCCGGGGGCATCTCCGGGCGCGGTTGCTGGTAAAACCGGGCGTAAAATTCCTCCATCTGGGTGAGTAAATAATCCGCCAGGCGGAGTAATCGTCCGTACACATACTCCTGCCGCTGTTCCGGGTCAGGCGGCAGTTCCTTGCCCACCGGCAGACCGCAATAGTGTTCCATCTGCGTCAGCAATGCACAGATTTTTTGCCAAGGCGGGTGCAAAAACCCATACTGGATGCCAATCGGCAGGATCACCACCGGCAATTCTCGCCCCTGTTTTGTCATGTCCTCCAAACACCAAAACCCCATCTGCGCCAATCCCGGTTCCAGGGGAGCCAACCGTTCACTGTGGTTGTTGATCCCCCCCTCCGGTGCCACCGTTAGGGGCATATCCCCGTTCACGAGCAGTTCCCGAATAATTTTTAAGGCCGTCCGGTCGCTACGCCCCCGCTGAATCGGCACCCCCCCCAACCGGGAAAACAACCAACTCACCCACCGCCCCGCCCACAGCGGAATCCCTCGGTCGTA
>JAUQVQ010000080.1:0-6660 GCA_039794725.1 Gloeomargarita sp. HHBFW_bins_162 | reverse complement strand
TGTGGGTGCTACAATCCTACCCGCCGGAATCGGAAAATTTTGCCCTCCATAGTGTGAATTTTCAGGGGACTTTGACACAGCTATACGAAGATGTCGAGTTTGCGCCTAACGAATCTCAGTAATCTTGGTACCTTCATTCGTGCAGGCGTTAGGGTTCTAACCGCAAGGCAATGCCCGGCTAGAATTATAATCATTGCTGACGTACTAGACGCAATAAACAACGATGGGACTTCTGAGTTCAGAAGCACCCTGGCATTGCTACTTAATCATACCCCCAAGGGAATTCGAATCCCTGTCGCCTCCGTGAAAGGGAGGTGTCCTAGTCCACTAGACGATGGGGGCGTATTCAGAACTGCATTTACTAAGGTAGCTAATTCACAAGAAATCTGTCAATGAATTGGGCAACCCATGTCCTACGGACGATACACCGGCAGAGTGAAATGAAAAGTACTGCCCCGCCCCGGTTCCGATTCCACCCAAATCCGCCCATAGTGTGCCTGCACAATCTGCCGACAGACTGCCAACCCCAGGCCATAGCCGGTTTGGTCGGCGGAATTCTCCAAGCGGGTGTTGGGTTCAAAAATCCGCTCTTGATCTGTTAGGGGAATGCCTGGGCCATTGTCAGCTACACTGACCTGCACTTTGAGGGTCGTACTGTGTAAGGTACTAATACTAATGCGACCGCCGGGGGGAGTGTATTTGCAGGCATTATCCAGCAGGTTGGTCAGCACCCGCCGCAGGGCATCCGGGTCGGCAAATACGGGCGGGCAGGGAGCCGTAATATCCAGATGCAGGGTGTGGTTGCGGCTGGTCAACTGCGGTTGCACCCCCTGTAGCGCTAGTTCAATCACTTCCGGCAGTTGGACGGCTTGGGGGTTGAGTTGCAGGGCGTTTTGCTGGGTGCGGCTCACCTGGAGCAGACCGGTAATCAACCGATCCAGGGTCTTCACCTGATTGCGGGCTTGGTGCAGGAGTTGGGGAGCCAGTTCCGTCCGATCCGGGGTCAGTTCTAGGGTTTCCAGGGCGATGCTGACGGCGGTTAACGGGTTACGCAGGTCATGAGCCAATAACTCTAATACCTGCTCCCGAAATTGCAACTGCGTCTTGAGTTGCTGAATGGTGAGTTGGGCACGGGTTAATTCTTCTTCTAACTGGGCAACGTTGGGGGTTGTGTCGGTGGGTTGCCCGTTGGCTGAGGCTTGCCACCGGGGCCACCAGTATTCCAGTTGTTCTAATAAATCAGTACCTGCCAGGACTTGCCGGGGTTCGGGCTGGGTTTTGACCAACGCTGGAGTCACCACGACCCGCAACCGTTCGGCCAAGTAGGGCTGTTCACTCACATCCACCAAATGTACCGCTTCTGCTGCGCAACCCAGGTCGTAAAGTCGCTGTTCCAGCTGACGCATCTGGTCACGGTGGGTGGCTTTGCTGGTGAAGAGGTAAACCTGTACCGGGGACATAAATGTAGTGAACGTGACAATCCCATTTACCAGGATAAAGGACAGAACCCCCTATCATGGAGAAAATGGCATATTGGGGCGCACACTCATGGCTCGGTTCAGTCTGACCACCCCGTTGTACTACGTCAATGCCCGTCCCCACATTGGCAGTGCCTATACGACGATGGCTGCCGATGCTCTCGCTCGCTTTGCCCGTCTGCGGGGGGATGCCGTATTACTGGTGACGGGGACGGATGAACATGGGCAAAAAATCCAACGCACGGCTCAAGAACAGGGTGTGCCCCCCCAAGTCCACTGCGACCGGATGGCGGCGGAATTTCAAGCCCTCTGGCAAAAACTTAACATCCACTGGCATCGCTTTATTCGCACGACTGATGCCCGCCATCACCGGATTGTCAACGAGTTTTTTCAACGGGTCTGGGACAAAGGGGATATTTACTTGCATCAACAACAGGGGTGGTACTGTGTTGCCTGTGAAGAATTTAAGGATGAACGGGAATTGTTACCAGGAAATACCTGCCCCCTCCACCCCAATTTGACGGTGGAATGGCGGGATGAACCCAACTATTTCTTTCGCCTGTCACGCTATCAATGTGAATTAGAACATTTATATCAGACGCAACCGGAGTTTATTCAACCGGAAACCCGCCGCAACGAAGTCTTAAAATTTGTTGCCCAGGGGTTAGCGGATTTCTCTATTTCTCGCCTGAACTTGGATTGGGGTTTCCCGGTTCCCGTTGATCCCCAGCAGGTGATTTATGTGTGGTTTGATGCGTTGTTGGGATACCTCACGGCTCTGTTGGAGCCGGGTGATGAACCGAATCTCACTCAAGTGGTGAAAACCTGGTGGCCGGTGGCGGTGCATCTCATTGGTAAGGACATTCTCCGGTTTCATGCGGTGTATTGGCCAGCGATGTTAATGTCGGCGGAATTACCCTTACCCAAGCGGATTTTTGCCCATGGATTTCTCACCAAAGACGGTCAAAAGATGAGCAAATCCCTGGGGAATATCATTGACCCGTTTGCGCTCGTAGCGGAATACGGCAGTGATGCCCTGCGGTATTATTTCCTAAAAGAAATTGAACTGGGGAAAGATGGGGATTTTAACGAAGAACGTTTTATCCAAACCGTGAATGCCGACTTGGCAAATGACCTGGGAAATTTACTCAACCGGACTCTGAAATTAGTACATAAGTATTGCGGCGGGTGTGTTCCGTCTATTCCCATTCCTCAGGATAATCCTCTGGCGATTTTGGCAGAAGATTTAGGCATCCAGGTGGCGCAAGCCTACCAGGAATTTGCTCTCCATCAGGCGTGTTTATTACCGCTGAATTTGGCGCAACGGGCGAATAAATGGATTGATGAACAAGCCCCTTGGCAGTTGGCGAAAACGGGGGAGCAAACCGCTTTAGAACAGGTGTTGTATAGTTTGCTGGAGGCGGTGCGGTTAGCCGCCTACCTACTCAGTCCGGTGATTCCCCAGACCAGCACGCGGATTTATCAGCAACTGGGCTATGCCATTGACTTCGACCAGGAACCGGCACTGGATTACCCGCAACAGGCTCGCTGGGGAGCCTTACCGCCGGGGCAGAGGGTGATGGAACCGCAACCCGTATTTCTGCGGATTGGTGTGCCAAAAGTAATAAAATCGTAAGCTTTTGGGTGTGCCGAAAATTCCCCTGCTAGAGTATAAATAATCCCAGTGAGATGATCGTCGGGAGACATAACAAAAGGTTCATATTTTTTTCGTTTACAAAGGAAGGATTCTATGTCTGGCATGGAGACCGTAGGGTTATTTACCCCACAGCAGGTGTTGGAAAACCGAGGTCGGTTAGCCATTTTTATTGACGGTTCTAATTTGTTTTATGCTGCCTTGCAGTTAGGGATTGAAATTGACTACACCAAGTTACTGTGCTATTTGACGGCGGGTTCGCGGTTGTTGCGGGCGTTTTTCTACACAGGCGTTGACCCCACCAATGAGAAACAACAGGGCTTTTTACTGTGGATGCGGCGCAATGGTTATCGAGTGGTTTATAAAGAATTGGTTCAACTGCCGGATGGTTCCAAAAAAGCCAATTTAGATGTGGAAATTGCCGTAGATATGCTCTCGTTGGTGGGTGCCTACGATACGGCGATTTTAGTCAGTGGCGATGGGGATTTGGCCTATGCGGTGGATGCGGTGAGTTACCGGGGCGTGCGGGTGGAAGTGGTCAGTTTGCGTTCGATGACCAGCGATAATTTAATTAATGTGTCGGATCGGTACATTGACCTGGAGTCCATTCGGGATGAAATCCGCAAATCCAATCGCCCCAATGCCTACCGCTCGATGTCGGATTTGGCCAGTGCGGGGGAGTAGGGGGCTGGTCATATTCGGGGTTCTGTTCCTGCTGACCGGCTGTCGGGTAGCGGAGCGTCCCCTCGACCCGGAGGCGAATTTAGAAGCGACCCAGCAGTTGACCTTTCAATCCCTGAATTTGCAACAGGTGGGAACCGACGGCCAAATTCTCTGGAAATTGGACGCCGAACAGGCGGTGGCCAACCCCCAAACCCGCCGCGTGGAGGCGAAAAAACTGGTGGGAGACATCTATGCCCAAGGCAAACCCCGTTATCGGGTTCAGGCTGATCGGGTGATTCTGATAGAACGGGGAGATGCGCTCGATATTCAAGGGCAAATTACAGCCAATGACCTCCAGGAAAAAACCACAATTAAAACCCAAGAACTGCTCTGGCGACCGCAGCAGCAGGAATTAACCCTCAAGGGAAATTTAGAATTTCAGAACCCCAAACTGCAAGCCAAAGCCCAGAAAGCCACCATTCGCCTGCGCGATAGTCACTTGGCTCTGCGCAACCAAGTACAGGTCATGAACCGCAAACCCGCCCTGAATATCACCGGCGAAGCCCTCGATTGGCAATGGCAAAAAAATCAGGTGCAGGCGCTGAAACCCGTGAAAATTATCTACACTCCTCAGCAGTTGGTGGTGAATGCCGGACAGGGACAAATGGATTTCCAACAACAAGTTCTCCGGCTGACGCAGGGGGTGGATGCGGTCAATCCCCGTGGACAACTGCGGGCGCAAGTGGTGGAATGGCGGCTTGCCGCTCAGGAGGTGACGGCGGTTGGCAATGTGTTTTACCAGCAAAATGACCCCCCCATCACCGTGCGGGGTACTCGTGCGGACGGCAATCTCGCCACCCGGCAAATTCGCGTCCAGCAAGCAACCACCCAAGTGATTCCTGAAAACTAACCCTGAATCCGTAACCGCGCCACCGCCGCCTGTTTCGCTCGCTCATCCCGGCGGTCGTAGCGAACTGTTGTCTGGACATTGGCATGACCGGCTAATTTTTGCACCGTCGCAATATCCACCCCCGCATCCAACAAATTGGAAATAAACGTGCGGCGCAAATCGTGGGGACTAAACGCGGCAATTCTCGCCTGCTGACCCCGTTTGGTAAGGATGTGGAGCACCGCCTGTTCGGTGAGGGAACGCATCACCACCTGCCCCCAGCGGTTCACCGGACAGAGCAGTGCCCCCGGTTGCGTCCCCCGTAGGCTTAACCACCGCTCCAGCCGCACATCCGCCCCCGGTGCGACATACACCAAACGATCCTTATTGCCTTTGCCCGCCCGCACCCGCAGCCGATTTTCCGTTGGGTCATAATCCTGCACCTGGAGTGCCACCACTTCCGCCCGCCGCAAGCCCGACCCCGCCAGTAACCCCAACAAGGCCGCATCCCGGCACCCCGCCGGACTGTTCTCCTGTTCACAAATGGTAAACAATGTATTAATTTCCTGTTGGCTCAACACCCGCCCCCGGAGCAACCGTTGCCCCTTCACGGTGGGAATATCAATCGTGCGGTGGTACTCCTCCGCCGAGAGCAACCCCAACCGCCAGCATTCCCGCAGTACGCCCCGCAGTGCCGCCAGTTGTTTATTCACCGTCGCCGGAGCGTACTGCGCCGCCAACCGTGACCGCAGTGCCGCCGTGTGGGGATACCGCAATTCCCACCAGGGAAATTCCATCGCCCCCAACTGACTGTGACTACTCCAGCGGGCGAGCAACTCCAGGGCTTCGTACAGGGTGCGCCGGGAACCGGGACTGAGACGGGCAAGATAAATCAGCACCGGATGGGTTTGGCCGTTGAGCGATGCTTCTGTACTGATGGGTGCCAGGGGGAGGGTCATCACCAAGCCTGGAAGAATTATGGGTCATTGTATCGCAAATGTATGACGGATACTCGGTATCTAAGTTCCGCTTGCCAAGGCATTTTTTGCCGTACTCAGCAGGTACAAAACCGCCATGCGTACCGCCACCCCATTGCTGACCTGTTGCGATACTAAGCTCAATTCCGGGTCGTCCATCACCTCCGAGGTGAGTTCCACCCCCCGGTTGGCAGGCCCCGGATGCAGGAGTTTCACCCCCGGTTGGCACAGAGCCAGGCGTTCGCGGGTTAACCCGTATTCCCGGTGGTATTCCCGCAGACTGGGGAGAAAATTCTGGTGCATCCGTTCGGTTTGGAGACGCAAGGCCATGACAAAATGGGCATCCTTCAAGGCGGGTTCCACTTGCCAATGCACCTGTACCCCCAGGGTTTGCCAGAGTTGGGGCACCAGCGTCGGCGGCCCGGCTAAATGCACCTCGGCACCGGCGGCTCGCAAGCTGTAGATGTTGGAACGGGCAACCCGTGAGTGCAAAATGTCCCCCACAATGGCAACCTTACAGCCCGCCAGACTGTTGAGGCGGGGGTGTTGAGAATCCCGTTGGCTGCACAAGGTAAATAAATCCAGCAGGGCTTGGGTGGGGTGTTCGTGTTGCCCGTCACCGGCGTTGATAACGCCCACCCCGGTGCCCAAACGGTCGCATTCCTGGGCAATCTGGTGGGGGACGCCGCTGTACTGATGCCGGATGACCATGAGATTGGTATTCATCGCCAGCAGGGTTTTGGCCGTATCCAGGATGGTTTCCCCTTTGTTTAACGCCGACGTGCCGGGGGAAAAATTCAAGGTGTCGGCAGACAGGCGTTTGGCGGCCAGTTCAAAGCTGTTGCGGGTGCGGGTCGAAGATTCAAAAAACAGCATCGCCACCACCCGTCCCTGCAAGGTGGGCACTTTCGGGGTGGGACGGCTGAGGACTTCCGCAAAACTGGCACTGGTTTGCAGGAGAATCTCGTATTCCCAGGGTTCCAAGTCCGCCAGGGACAG
>JAUQVQ010000079.1:0-6664 GCA_039794725.1 Gloeomargarita sp. HHBFW_bins_162 | reverse complement strand
GGGGCGTACTATTAATCCTGAAAGTTTGTGTTTTTCACCAATCAATTCAACTCCTCGCTGGTTGGCTTCTAAATGGCGCACGATTTTGTAAATCGTTTCAACTTGATCTGTTGCGTGCAGGTGTTGAGCGAGTTCTTCTAAGGTCAGCCCATGCGGATATTCCCGGATGGTGGAGAGTAATTTCCGTTGCAGGTGCAGGATTTCGCTGGCGGCTTTTTTGCCCGCTTCCACCCCTGGTTGATGGTAGGCGTTGATATTAATTAATGAAGCATATAACCCCACCGCCCGTTCATAAAGCGCAATCAAAGCGGCAACCGTTTTCGGGGTGACTTCTCGGATGGTGATCGTAATGGATTCCCGACCATTTTCGTACAGAGCGTGACGAGTTCCCTGCAAGAAACCTGACAGGTAATCCCCGGTGGTAATGCCGGGTTCAATTTCCCAATCCCCACTATCCCGGTCTTTTAATACTTCAATAAAGGTGGCAAAGAAATTATTTAATCCCTCCCGCAGTTGTTGCACATAGGCGTGTTGGTCGGTTGACCCTTTATTCCCATAAACGGCAATGCCCTGATTCACAATATTGCCATCTAAATCCTTTTCTTTACCCAGGGATTCCATCACCAACTGTTGCAAATAACGACTGAGCAATGCCAGGCTGTCTTTGTAGGGCAAAATTACCATATCTTTGCGCCCCCGCCCCTCACCCGTCGCATACCACGCCAGGGCCAAAAGGGCTGCCGGATTTTGCCGCACATCGGCAATCCGGGTCGCCTGATCCATCTCCCGCGCCCCCCGCAACATCTCCCGAATCGGAATCCCCTGCAAGGCCGCCGGAACCAAACCCACCGTTGCCAATTCCGATGTGCGCCCCCCCACCCAGTCAAACATGGGAAACCGCGCCAGCCACCGTTCCGCTTGGGCAATTTGGTCCAAATCACTCCCCACCATCGTCACGGCCACCGCTTGCGGCGCAAACAACCAGTCCCGCTGGCGAAACACCCGTTGCAGTTCCCACATCCCGTTGCGGGGTTCCGGCGTACCCCCCGATTTCGAGGTGACTAAAATTAAACTGGTCTGCAAACGGTCGCCCAAAAATGCCACCAGCCGATCCATCCCCGCCGGGTCGGTGTTGTCAATAAAATGAATGGCCAAGGGGGGATGCACCGGCGCCACTGCTTGGCTGACAAACTGCGGGCCCAGTGCCGACCCGCCAATACCGATGGAAACAATATCGGTAAATTTTTCCCCATTCGTAGCGGTAATCTCGCCCTGATGCACCTGCTGGGCGAACTGCTCCACCCGGTCAATGGATTCCCGAATGTCCCGTTGAATCTCCGGGGTGGGGGCTAAATCCGGGTCCCGTAGCCAGTAATGCCCCACCATGCGCTGTTCATCCGGGTTGGCGATACTTCCGGCTTCCAGAGCGGCCATGTCCTGAAACGCTCGCATAAAACGGGGGTGCAATTCCTGGAGTAGCTCTTCGGTCACACTGGCAACCCGGCTGACATCCAGATAGAGTTCCAAACCCGCATGGTAGTACAACCAATCTTGATAGCGTTGCCACAGTGTTTGCGTCATCCGTCGTTCCCCCCAAATGACCCGGGCGATTTTATCCTAACACCCCTGGGCAAAGCGAGCCGCCAGGTGCAGAATTTTACCCGCCATGACCGCCGCCCCAAAACCGTTGTCAATATTCACCACCGCCACTCCCGGCGCGCAACTATTCAGCATGGTCAACAAGGGAGCCAACCCCTGCCACTGCGCCCCATAACCCACACTGGTGGGTACACCAATCACCGGCACTCGGCTCAACCCCGCCACCACCGAAGGCAACGCCCCCTCCATCCCCGCCACCACGATTAACACATCACAGGGTTCGATCTCCGGCCAGCGTTGGAGCAACCGATGAATCCCCGCCACGCCCACATCGGTAAACGTTTGACTGGCAAATCCCAAGTAGTGCAATGTCCTAACGGCTTCCTGGGCAATTTTTTGATCCGCCGTCCCCGCCGTAATGATGCCGACCAAGCCGGGATGTTTCACAACGGGCGTGCCCAATAAAACAATTTCTGCTAATGGGTCATAGGTGCAGTCGGGCAGTTGGGATTGAATTTCCTGGGCAATAGGGGGGCTGATGCGCGTCGCCATCGCCAGCCCTGATTTCTCATACATTTGCTGTAAAATCGCTGTAATTTGGGCGGGAGTTTTTCCCAGTCCCCAGACCACTTCCGGGATGCCGGTGCGGGATTGTCGCTCGAAGTCTAAATGGGTAAAGTCAGGGGAATTATTCTGGAACATAACCCCCAAAAATGGCGAAACCAAACCACTGCCAAACTGCCCCCACAGCGATAAATCCGGCGGATTTGAGTAACTCCAATTGCACCGCTAAGGTTGCCAACTGATCTTGACTGGAATGACCATAAGGTGCCACGATTCCCCGCTCCGGTACGGGTTCTGCGGGCTTCATCTCCTGACGCACCCGTTGATACAAATCGGCATGTAGCGGATGGGGGGCTAAAACCGGGTCTGCGTTCCAAAAGCAACCACCGGGGCGCAGGTGGGCGAAAATTTGCCGAAATAATTGCCCCTTCATGGCATCGGTGAGGTGGTGAATCGCCAGCGACGAAACACAGGCATCCACCGGCGCAATAGCCGGAAAGGCTTGGGGATCAAGCGCCCAGGCTCCAAAATCGCCGGGGATCAGGGTGGTTTGGTGGGGGGGTAATTTTTGTTGGGCGTGGTTAAGCATTTCTGGGGAGTAGTCCATCGCTACGATGTGGAGTGCAGGTAAGCGGTGCAAAATTCGGGCACTGAGATTCCCCGTACCACAGCCCAAATCCAGCACCCGTTGCGCCGTGGGCGGGACACACAGACTCAAGGCGGTCAGCAGGTCGTCATAATGGGGGAGTAAACAGCGGATGCCCCGGTCAAAATCTCCCCGGTGGGCAAACACTTCCCCTGGTCGAATCGTTCTGGTCACAGGATTATTCCCTCATGTTTCCCCTTTACGACGATAACCCAACCCGGCATACCCCGGTGATGACCTATGGGTTGATCACGGTGTGTGTGGTGGTGTTTTTTTATCAAGCGAGTTTGGATGAATCGGGATTAAAGCTCTTTATCCAAACCTGGGCAGTGATTCCTCAAGAATTATTTGGCGATTTTAATACAGAAATGATGACGTTAGTCAGTTCGCAATTTCTGCACGGCAGTCTTTGGCATCTCCTGGGGAATATGTGGTTTTTGTGGTTATTTGGCAATAATTTAGAAGATGTGTTGGGGCGGTGGTTATTTTTATTTTTTTATTTACTCTGTGGGGTGGTGGCGGCGTTGGCGCATGCGGTAGTGATTCCGGCATCGGGGATTCCCTTAATTGGCGCCAGTGGGGCGATTGCCGGGGTGATGGGTGGGTATATTGTCCGGTTTCCCCAGGCACGGATTCATACGCTGTTGATCGTGGTGATTTTTGTCACGATTGTCCGCATCCCGGCGGTGGTGTATTTAGGATTTTGGATTCTGATGGAAACGGTACGGGCGGCGGCGGTGAATCCGGGACAACCGGGAATTGCTTATCTTGCCCACGTGGTGGGTTTTTTGGCGGGGGTGGTGATTTTACCTATGCTCCCGGAGCGGCAGGATTGAGGGTAAGATCACGGTAAGATGAGAGAGCATTGTCCCTAACCCTGCCTATTATGCACGCGGTGGAACTCGCAGATGCACCCTCGCCGGTGGAATTGGATGAAGCCAACCGGATTTTGGTTGTCGAGGATGAGGACTTGATCCGGGAAATGCTCCACCTTTCCCTGAGTGAGGAAGGATATTGCGTGACAGCGGTGGCGGATGGGCGGGCGGCCTTGAATTTACTCCTGCAAACTGACCCCCCCAATCAAGCGCCCCCGTTTGATTTGGTGGTCTTGGACTTGATGTTGCCCCAGGTGAATGGCTTAGATTTGTGCCGGTTGCTCCGGCGACAGGGCAATCCCACGCCTATCTTGATCTTGAGTGCCCGGGGCAGTGAAACCGACCGGGTGTTGGGCTTGGAAGTGGGAGCCGATGATTACTTGGTCAAACCCTTTAGTACCCGGGAATTGATCGCGCGGTGTCGGGCTTTACTACGGCGGCAAAAGCAAAATTATCTGCCCCAACCGACCGTATTACATTATAAAGACATTTACCTCTATCCCCAACAATGCCGGGTGACGGTACGCAACGAGGTGGTGAATTTGTCCCCCAAAGAGTTTCGTCTGTTGGAATTGTTTATGAACTATCCCCGGCGGGTGTGGTCACGGGAAAGTTTACTGGACCGGGTGTGGGGGCCGGATTTTGTGGGGGATAGCAAAACGGTGGATGTGCATATCCGCTGGTTGCGGCAAAAGTTGGAACGAGACCCGGCGCATCCTGAATACATCCTCACCGTGCGGGGCTTTGGCTACCGCTTCGGGTAATGGAATTCAGCCTGCTGATCCTCGGTCTGGCTCTCGGCGGTGGGTTGAGTTGGTGGTGGGGGCGGCGGTTTCCGGCAGCGTCTCCCGCACCCCTACCGTGGGTGCAGATGATCGAGGCTCTCCCCTGCGGGTGTTTGGTGGTGGACGAGGAAAATCAACTGCTGTTGTGTAACCCAGCGGCGCAAAGCCTGTTGTGTTTACAGCGCTGGCAACCCGACCAACCCCGGTTGCTGCTGGAATTAGTCCGCTCGTATGAACTGGATCAACTGATTGAACGCACCCGCACCCAATCCACCCCTTGTGTGACGGAATGGGCGTTTTATCCACCGCCGGGGGAAGCCGCCGCCGCACCGATTACCCTGAAAGCCACCGGCCACCTCTTGAGGGGGGGACAGGTGGTGGTCTTTTTGGAAAATCAGCAACCCCTCGTTGAACTCACCCAAGCCCGGGAACGCTGGGTCACGGATTTAACCCATGAGTTGAAAACCCCCTTAACCGCGATGCAATTGGTGGCAGAAGCCCTGCATCAGCGGTTAGAACCACCCTTGCAGGATTGGGTCTCCCGCCTGCTGGGGGAACTGAAACGCTTAATTCACCTGGTACACAACTGGTTGGAAGTGGCTCAGGGTCGCAGTCCGGTGCGGAATCCTACCCCGGTCGACCTGCCGGCTCTGGTGCAGACCGTGTGGCAGACGTTGGAACCGCTGGCACAACGCAAAAATATCACGCTCACCTATGAGGGGCCACCCCACCTGTGGTTATCCGGGGATAAACTGCGCCTGCACCAAATGTTATGCAATGTGCTGGACAACAGCATTAAATATAGTCCCCCGGAATGCCCGATCCGAGTGGCCATTACCCCAGATGCGGCCAACCAACGGGTTGTGATTGATGTCCGGGATCAAGGGCCAGGGTTTCCCCCGGAGGATATTCCGCATCTGTTTGAACGGTTTTACCAGGGGCGCATCCACCCCCAATGGCCGGAACGTGGCACGGGGTTGGGCTTAGCCATTGTCCGGCAAATCGTTGCGGTACACGGGGGCAACGTGCAGGCGGCCAATCATCCTGAATCGGGGGGAGCTTGGTTAACCATTCAACTGCCCTGGACAGGCGAACCTTTAGCGGTTGATGGGGTTGCTCCGGTTAACGAATGGTAATACATCGTCCCGACAACGCCCATAAATAGGACATACACCAGCAGTTGCACCAAGTAAATATGATCCCGGTAGCCGAGCAAGACTTTGAGTAAAATCCCCGGCCACTGTTGCTCCGGCAACCAGCCAGACGTATCCCAGATTAACCGCCCCAAGCCTGCGCCCGCCTGAGCCACCGCCTTACTCAGGTGCCACAGGGCACTCACCAGCAAGCCCCCGACAATCAGCAATAACCCCGTTCCCATGACCAGGAAGAAACGGCGCAAGTTGAGCCGCATCCCCACGCCAAATAAGAGATAACCCACCAGCACCGCCCCGATCACCCCCAACAGTGCGCCCAGGAGAGGTAGCCCCCCCTGAGTAAACTGAGCACCGATAAAAATCACCGTTTCCACCCCCTCGCGCATCACCGCCGCCAGGACTAGCACCCCTATCCCCCACCCCTGCTCTTGCTGATGAACTGCCTGCCGCACAGTTCCCGCCATCGCCCGCCCCTGTTGGGTCATCCACAACAGCATCCAGGTCAATAAACCGGCTGCCAGCAGTTCCAACCCTGCTTCCAACCCATACTGCAACCGAGGTCGAGTTTGGGTGAGATACTGCAACCCCATCACCAACAGCCAGCCCCCAATGAGACTGAAACCAACGCCCCCAGCCACCCCCGCTCCCACCCAAGGGTAGAGGTCTTTACGCTGGGTTTGTCCTAATACTGTTAATACAATTCCTACAACCAGAGCCGCCTCCACCCCCTCTCTCAGGGTGACGAGAAAACTGGGGATGAGCAATGCCCAATCATTCATGCTGAGGGTTATCAACCACCCTATTTACCTTAGCGAAAGTCAACGGCTGATCGTGCGGCTGATGCAATGAACGCTAAAATCGCCACCCATCCCCTCATTGTCAAGCCATGAACCGAGGGGCTATTGTGGAAAGTGCGAATGGTGTGAGGGTGAATACGCATGAATTGGAATCCGGTTCGCTGGGGGCTGTCAGGCTTGGTGGCAGTCACCCTTACCTACGGAACCCTGCCGGTGAGTTGTGCCGAGAGCGACATTCCCCCCC
>JAUQVQ010000078.1:0-6701 GCA_039794725.1 Gloeomargarita sp. HHBFW_bins_162 | reverse complement strand
CTTGATACAGCGTGATGCCCTCTGCGTCCCATATCTGCTGCAGTTGCGTGAGGAAGGATAACACCGCATTTTCAAGCGTTGCAACCGTCCGAGTATGGAGCATCATTTGACTGCACAATTCAAGTACCGATGCCCTGGTCAATTTCGCGAGACTCCTCGTGACAAAAAGTAATCCTACTGATAAATATAATATGGTTTAGCACAGGGGGGGAGTATTTCTACGTATTCTGTAATGATTAAGGGCACCTCTATTTATTCAATCGGACAAAGAATCCTTTAGCCAGAATGCAGGAATTACAGAGAACCAGAGGCGGGGGATGCCCCCCTACGACCGCTAATCACCAATTTTTTTATTTAAGCGAGCTATAGCAGTCCTTTTTGAATGTGAAACAAGGGTCGTAGGGTGTAGCCCCGTTTTGGTTTTCTCCCCTCTCCCGTTCTGGGAGAGGGGAGAAAATTTCTGCTTCCTTCACACTTTCTGACACAGCAGGAGCGCAAACCACTCCTGCTCATCCTGCCACACCCGCTGCACCGGTAATCCATAACTGGATAATTCTTTCGTTAGTTCAATCCGATTAAACTTACGGGAAATTTCGGTGCGGATGGTTTCCTGTGCCAGTAACGATACTTCTAAATTTAAGTCCTGTAATTCAACTATTTGGTCATCTAAGCTAATCAGGTGCATTTCAATTTGGTTTAATTCCTGATTGTAAAATGCCCAATGCTGGAATTTTTGTAGATTAAAATTACCATTAAATTTATGATTCAAATGCCGTAAGATATTCAAATTAAATTCTGCGGTTATCCCCCGACTGTCATTGTAAGCCGCATTGAGTACCTGCACATCTTTGTGTAAATCCACCCCTAGTAAAAAATAATCTCCTGACGCAAGGCTCTGATAAATCTGCTCTAAAAATATCCCTGTCTCCTGTGGGGATAAATTACCTAAAGTACTGCCTAAAAAAATCAGTAATCGTTGATGATTAGACACAGGTAACGCATGGAGAGCCGCTTCGTAAACCCCCGCCAGCGCATGAATGGATAATTGCGGATAATCGGCCAGTAAATTTAATGCAGTGACCTGTAACATACTCGTGCTAACATCAATGGGAATATAGGTCAAACTCCCGTATGACTCTGTATAATTTGTGAGTAAAATTCGCGTTTTTCGGGAACTGCCACTCCCCAATTCCACTAGGTCACATTTACCCGTCAAATCGGCAATTTCCTGGGCGCAATTCAGCAAAATTCCCTGCTCAGTCCGGGTAGGATAATACTCCGGTAACGTGCAAATCTGCTCAAATAATTCTGAACCCCGCTGGTCGTAAAAATAATAACTCGGTATGGTTTTTGGATGCCGACTCAACCCCCGCACCACATCGGCTCCCAAATCTTCAACCTTAGTTTGCACAATGTCACAACAATACCGGGCAAGAGCTTGGGCGCATAAGTCGTATTCCATGATGATTTCCCTCTCGTTACCGTTAGCATAGCACGCCCATTAGGTCGTCACCGGCAACCGCCGTTCCACCCGTGGCTGCCCCACCCCGTAGCCCAGATGGTAACTGCGAGCCAATAAATTCAGCCACAGCCCCGGCGCATAGCGTTCTAACCAGGGTTGCCATTGCCGCAGTAGCCTTGGCCACCAGGGTAGAAGCACCGCACTTACCAACGCTTCCCAGGTAAAGACAAGGTAACTCCACAACCAGCGCAGAATTTCCCCCCCGCCGGTCAGCGGCAAAATCCAGATTAAAATGGCCGGGTTTGTCCAGGCCGCCTTGAGTGCCATCGCTGTAAATTCTCCCCAGCCGCTCCGGTCTTTGATAAATCGGTCGGCAACGGGTGGGGGCGCACTCGCCAGCAGACCAAAAAATGTATTGAGAATCGCATTAATATGGGCAGGCGGCAGTTGTTTCCCCGTCGGCACCATCATCCCCTTGGAAAATAGCCACGTCACGGAACTGTTGCCCTGGTAGGCACGAATGGCGTTGAGATGAGGCGCTGTTAATAAATCGTGGCGTAAAGCGGTATCCAATAAATCGGTTAGTCGGGGCAAATTCCGCACGAGTGAACCAAAGCCTGTAAATACCAAGGGCGACTGCATGGCGGCGGCATCCCCAATGCTGATCACCCGGTCCCAGGCGACATTCCGTTCGGCAAACGTACTGCTAAAATGCCCCGGAATATACCCAAACGTCGCTTTCACCCACTGCACCTGTTCCAGGTCACAGCGGCGATACTCGGGAAAAATGTGAAAAAAATCTTCATAAAGTTCTAATAATGAACCCGGATTCCGAGGACAGGGCTGGTGGTAATGGAATAAGTACACCGTTAGTTCATCGTTCGCACCAGGGAATAGCTCCCAAATCAACTGCCGCCCCCTGGAGATGTCGCCGTGACTGTGCAAAACGTCCCCGTAACGGCGATCCCACACCTGCGGGTCCAAGCCCTTGAACACCGCTCCCACCGTCGGGCAGACACTATCGAACGCCCGCCCCCCGTTTAACTGCCAGGCAATCGGCGAAGCCGTCCCCATCGCATCCACCAACAGCCGCCCTGTCACCTGCTGATATGCGCCGGTGCGTAAGGATTTGATCTGTACCTCAACTGCGTTTTGGCCGCTATTGGCCTGCACAAATTCCCATTCATCCCAGATTTCCCCCCCGGCTTGCTGAAATTTTTGTCCCGCTAATGTCAGTAATTTATGAGTATCCAGGGCAATGTTTAACACCGTCGGGGTTCGGAGAATCTTGGCGCGGACTTTTTCCGGCACCTCCGGCCAATAAAATTGATGAAACCCGTCTTCATATTCACAGGCAATCAACCGCTCGACTTCGGCGGCGGTGAACAAATTCAGGTCAATCAGGGTTTGTAATTCCGAGCGGGAGATGTTCCATTCCCGGTTCATGCGGCCAAAGGGTAGCCGCTCCACCACCAACACCCGGTAGCCCAAGCGAGCCATGACGGCAGCGTGAATTACCCCCAAAGCCGCCCCGATGTAAATTAAATCGTACTGCGGTGATGTACTGACCTCAGCCTGAAAAACGACAGCATTGACCTGGGGATTTTGGACACTCCGGCGCCAGCGTTGCTCCCACCAGTACACCCGTTGCAGGTCGTATTCGCCGTTGGGAATTTTTTGGAAATAGTGCGCCGTCGCCGGGTAATGGGGCGCCAGGGCATCAAAAATCGTTTGCCGTTCCCGGTCAATCGGCGGTAATTCCGGGTACTGGGGCGGGAACTCCTGGGCTAAATCCGCCGTCAACTGCCGCAACCAAGTTTGCTCCCCGGCTCCCGGTCGCCAGCGAAAGACTTTGAGATAGGTCGTTCGTTGCAAACTCCACGTTACCACCGTCCATTCCCCCTCCCCCTGGTGCAGGTGCAAACCCGTCGGCATCGGGGTCACCCTCAACCCCGGCCTGTGCCACTGGTGCAACCACGCTCGTACTCGCTCGATGTGGGGGGTAGGGATTTCCCGGTACAAAAGCTCCTGAATCACGGCCATCATTCCTCAAAGTTTGTTACATTCTTAAAAGCATCCTTAAAAAAGTTTACAAGGTTCTCATAATTTCCTCAGACCTGGTTACGCTGTTACTTACTGATTGTGGATCGTTATGGTACCGCCGATTCCCCAAACCCCGGAAGAATTTCAAGCCCTGCGGCACCAGCCCCCCAGTGCGGATCGGATTGCGGTGGCGATTGCGGGGGTGGTGCATCTGGGACGGGCGGCGGGGCAGTCCTTAGCCGACCTTCAAGCGCAAATCCTTGCCGAGGATGAGTTATTGGAACCGGCCACTCGTTCTTGGCTGAGTCAACTGATTGCCCAAGCCTGGGAACTTACTCCCCCAGAAGCACCTGCGTCGTACAGTGGGTGAGGGCATGACTCATGGCGGCGTGAATCCAGCCATTGGTCGCCAATAACCGCCCGGAGAACACATCCACCGGGTTGCCATCGTAGGCGGTGACCAGCCCCCCCGCTTCCCGCACCAGGACAATGCCAGCGGCAATATCCCAGGGGGACAACCCCCGTTCCCAGTAGCCATCCAAGCGTCCCCAGGCCACGTAGGCCAAGTCAATGGACGCCGAACCGCCCCGGCGTACCCCCTGACAGCGATGGGTGAGGTGGCAAAATTCAGCGTAATTGTTATCCGGTGTTTCGCGGCGGTCGTAGGCAAAGCCCGTGACCAGTAAACTCCGTGCCAGGGTGTCCGTGCGGGAGACATGGATGGGTTGCCGGTTGCAGGTGGCTCCCAGTCCCTGGGCGGCACGGAACAGCTCCTGGCGCAGCGGGTCAAACACCACTCCCACCACCGGTTCGCCCTGGAATAACAGCCCAATCGAAACGCTGTAAAACGGGTACTGGTGGGCAAAATTAGTCGTGCCATCCAGGGGGTCCACCGCCCAGAGAAATTCCTGGCGTTGGGATTCTTTTTGCCAGCCCGATTCTTCCGCCAGGATGCTGTGGTTGGGAAAATGCCGCTGGAGAACGGTTAAAATCGCCTCTTCCGCAGCCCGGTCGGCAGCGGTCACTAAATCACCACTGCGGCCTTTTTCCTCAATTTCTGCTAATTTGCCCCAATAGGTTTGCAAGACGGCTCCCCCGGCGGCGGCGGCCTCCGTCGCAATATCGAGGTAAATCGCTAAGTCGTCACTGGGAATGGTTTCCATCGTGATGGCCTTGGTTGGTTCGTTTGGGGACTTTTATAAATTAGCAATTAGCGGTCGGCGGGAGGCACCTCCCGTCTTTGGTTCTGCCGAATTGCTGGATTTTCCCGGGGAGATTGGGTAGCCACGACTTGGGCAGGGGCAAATTTTTAAGCATATCTTTCCGAATGTTGGGAAAATGATCGAGTACAATAAGAATCGTAAATTTAACCCACGCTTTGCCGGTGCTTACGGGCGATAAACCGGATTCCTGGTAAGTTGGGGCATTTTATTCCATCACGATTGAGTCTATGGCAGCAGGTAGTACGTTGGAGAACCGCAAAGAACGCATTTTAGTGGTGGACGACGAGGCCAGCATTCGGCGGATTTTGGAAACCCGTTTGTCCATGATTGGCTACGATGTGGTGACGGCGGCGGATGGGGAAGAAGCCCTCACGGTCTTTAAGCGGGAACATCCCCATTTGGTCGTCTTAGATGTCATGATGCCCAAATTGGATGGGTATGGGGTGTGTCAAGAACTGCGTAAAGAATCCGATGTGCCGATCATTATGTTGACGGCGTTGGGGGATGTGGCGGATCGGATTACCGGGTTAGAGTTAGGGGCAGACGATTATGTGGTGAAGCCATTTTCGCCCAAGGAATTGGAAGCCCGGATTCGCTCGGTGTTGCGGCGGGTGGACAAAAATGGCAGTGCCAATACGATTCCCAGTTCCGGGGTGATTACGATTAACAACATCAAAATTGATACGAATAAGCGGCAAGTCTATAAAAACAATGAACGTATCCGGTTGACGGGTATGGAATTCAGTTTGTTGGAGTTGTTGGTGGGGCGTTCGGGTGAGCCGTTTTCGCGCACGGATATTTTGCAGGAAGTGTGGGGCTATACGCCGGAGCGGCACGTGGATACCCGCGTGGTGGATGTGCATATTTCCCGTCTGCGGGCGAAGTTGGAAGATGACCCAAGTAACCCGGATTTAATCCTCACGGCACGGGGGACGGGTTACTTATTCCAACGCATTACGGATGCCAATAAATCCGAGTGATTCCCTCATAGAGCAATCTGATTTGATTTGGGAACGGTAGTTTCGGCCAGAGAAGCACCTGGTGAGCAGCTTGAGATTACGGGGAACCAGGGGCGGGGGTACCCCCGATTTTGTTCCATTTCTAGTTAGGATTGCTATAGTATTGGTGCATGATGAACATGGCAAAACTACACCAATGTACGCTGGCCGCCAAAATCTAGGCCGCTACCCGCAGAATGTCCGCCCCTAGACCCCGCAGTTTTTCCTCCAAGCGTTCATAGCCTCGATCCAGGTGGTGCAACCCGCTAATCACCGTTTCCCCCTGCGCCGCCAACCCCGCCAGCACTAGAGCCGCCGATGCCCGTAAATCCGTCGCCGTTACCGGTGCGCCCGACAGAAAAGGGACACCCTGGATGAGCGCATGATTCCCCTTCACCCGAATATTCGCCCCCATCCGTTGCAGTTCCGCCACATGGCGCAAGCGGTTTTCAAACACCGTTTCGGTCACCACACTGCTCCCCTCGCTCAGGGTCAACAAGGCCATAAACTGCGCCTGCATATCCGTGGGAAACCCCGGAAACGGCAAGGTTTCAATATCCGTACCCTGATAAATTCCCGCCCCCGGCCGCACCCGAATCCCGTTGGGCGGTTCCGGGGTCACCTGAAAGCCAATCTCGGTTAATTTGGCAATCACCGGCGTTAAATGCTCAGGAATGACCGGAGCAATCAACACATCCGAACGGGTAATCGCCGCCGCCACCATAAAGGTTCCCGCCTCAATTCGGTCAGGAATAATGCTGTACTCCGTACTGTGGAGACGGGGCACCCCCACCACCGTAATCGTTTTCGTCCCAGCGCCCCGGATTTTGGCACCCATACTGCGGCAAAAATTGGCTAAATCCACCACTTCTGGCTCCTGGGCGGCATTTTCGATCACGGTTTCCCCCTCGGCCAACGTTGCCGCCATCATCAGGGTTTCCGTCGCCCCCACGCTGGGGTAATCCAAGTAGATAT
>JAUQVQ010000077.1:0-6859 GCA_039794725.1 Gloeomargarita sp. HHBFW_bins_162 | reverse complement strand
GGCTACGCCCTGCCACCCTCGTTTCACATTCAAAAACGACTGCTATAGCATTTCCCCTTAGCTTTAGGGCACCTCTAAAAATTGGGAATTAGCGGTCGCAGGGGGGCACCCTCCGTCTCTGGTTCTCTGTAATCTCTGCATTCTCGCTAAAGGATTCTTTGTCCGATTGAATAAATAGAGGTGGCCACTATCGAGTAGGAGAGGGGAGAAAACCAAAACGGGGCTACGCCCTGCGACCCATATTTCACATGCAAAAAGGACTGCTATAGCATTTCCCCTTAGCTTTAGGGCACCTCTAAAAATTGGTGACTAGCGGTCGCAGGGGGGCACCCCCCGTCTCTGGTTCTCTGTAATCTCTGCATTCTCGCTAAAGGATTCTTTGTCCGATTGAATAAATAGAGGTTCCCTTTAATAAATAGAGGTGGCCACTATCGAGTAGGAGAGGAGAGAAAACCAAAACGGGGCTACGCCCTGCCACCCTCGTTTCACATGCAAAAAGGACTGCTATAGCATTTCCCCTTAGCTTTAATAAATAGAGGTGGCCACTATCGAGTAGAGGTTTTTGGATGGATATACCGATCAGTCTGTGCATGATTGTCCGAGACGAAGCCGCATCATTACCCGACTGTCTTAACAGTGTGCGGAAACTCGTAGCAGAAATGATTGTCGTGGATACGGGATCAACGGATAACACCAAAGAAATTGCTAAAAATGCCGGGGCAACCGTTGCGGAATTTACCTGGCAGGATGATTTTGCCCTCGCTCGTAACTATTCTCTGAAATTGGCGCACGGGGAATGGATTTTGGTTTTGGATGCTGATGAAGTGTTAGTACCTACCGCTATTCCCCTCATTCGAGAAGCAGTACAACAGTCTGACTTAATTGCCGTCAATTTACTGCGCCGGGAATTAGGCAGTTCTCAAAACCCCTACTCGCTGGTTTCCCGTTTGTTTCGGAACCGCCAGGACATTCGCTTTGAGCGGGCGTACCACGAATTGATTGACGATAGCATTACCCGCCTGCGCCAAAAGGAACCCCATTGGCAGGTGGGCACGCTCCAAACCGTCACCCTCCACCATCACGGCTACACCCCGACAGCGATTCAGGCTAAAGATAAATCCGCCCGGATGCAACGGATTTTCACCCAAGCCCTCACCCGTCACCCCGACGATGCCTACCTGTGCGCCAAATTGGGAGCACTATACCTTGCCCAAGGGGAATGGTCTCAGGCGTTAACCCTACTGCAACAGGGCTTAGCCACCCACCCCTCCGAGCCGATGGTGCAGTACGAAATTCACTTTCACCTGGGACTGTTATATAGCAAACAAGGGCAGTGGGAGCAGGCGCAAAAGCATTATGAACAGGCCATTGCCACCTCTTGCCCCCCGCTGGTGAAACTGGGTGCTTACACAAACCTGGGCAGTTTACACAAAGAGCGGGGATCACTGACTCAGGCTCGTACCTTGTTTGAACAAACGATTTACATTGACCCCACCTGGGCAATCGGCTATTACAACTTGGGATTAACCCTGAAAGCCTTAAATCTTTTACCGGCGGCGGCACAGGCTTACCAAAAAGCGATTCAATTAGAACCCACGATGGCACCAGCGCACCAAAATTTAGGGGTTGTTTTGTGCAAAATGGGCGATTTGGTCACAGCTCAAGTACATTGGCGCCAAGCCATTCGTTTATATCAACAACAGGGTTCCCTTGAGGGGCAAAAATTGGAACAAGAACTGCAAAATTTAGGACTGTTGACCCGTTAGCAACCCTGGCTGAACGCGGTGCCCCTGCAAACTCAAGAGGGATGATTCCATAATTTTTTTTCTCAATAGACCTCTTGCATGATTCTTAAGGGAACCTCTATTAATTAGTAATTAGCGGTCGCAGGGGCGCAGCCCCCGCCTCTGGTTCTCTGTAATTTCTGGATTCTAACCGAGAGATTTTTTCCCCGATTGAATAAATAGAGGTGCCCTTAAATTATTATGTATAGCAATCCCTTTTGAATTGGCAACAAGGGTCGCAGGGGCACGGCCCCCGTATTTGCTTCTTTCTCGCTTCTTTGTTCTCGAACCTTTTGGGATTGCTATACAGTAATCCGATTTGATTTTAGAACGGTAGTTTCGGCCAGAGAAGCACCTGATGAGCATCTTGAGATTACGGGGAACCAAGGGCGGAAGTACCCCCTGCGACCCCTACTTCCTTCGGAATTTTGTTCCATTTTTAGTTAGGATTGCTATAACGGCGAGACCCTCCGCGCTTGTGTTTCTGACTGCAATCGCTGTCTAATCCTCCTCTAAAGGCAGTCCCACCCGCACCCGTCCCCGCCCAAAATACCGACCAAACTGTAATTCGTACAATTCATCTTCTTGTTGGGTTTCTAATTCTAAATCCGACCGGGCATACCCCACGCACAGCAAAGCATACCCCGCCGCCCGCAGAGGCGCCGAAATCCCCAACGCCTCCGGCTGGGCAATCTCCCCCCGCACAACCCGCACCCCACAGGTCGTACAACAGCCATTGCGACAGGCAAACGGTAAATAAATTCCTTGCGTTTCCAAGCTGGTGAGTAAATACTCGTCGTCCGGCACCTGCGCCCGATAAGTTTCTCCGTTTTGGCGATTATGAATAATAACATTATAATAACGTTGCATTTACAATTTTGCTCCTTGAGCGATCAATTTGTTGCGTAACTCTACTCCATTCACCTGCCGGGGGGGGATATTCGCATCCAGAGACATCCCCATCGCCACCCCCGCCGCTTCCCCCATCGCCCGACAGTTGGACTGCACCCGCACCGAGCCCTGAGCCGCAAACGTCGCCGACAGACACCGCCCCGCCACCAGCAGGTGATCCACCCCCACCGGCACCAAACACCGGTAGGGAATTTCGTGGTACTCCCCGGCAGGCAGGTGGGTCAACCCCGGTCGCTGGTCTTTGGTGGGACGATGAATATCAATCGGGTAATTGTTGCGGGCAATGCCATCGGGGAATTTCTTGGCACCCAGCACGTCCGCTTCCGTTAACACGTATTCCCCCACCATCCGCCGCGACTCCCGCACTCCCACCAACGGCGCCCCCATCACCAGATAAGCCTGTTCACAACCGGGCAAATACCGCCGACAAAAGGCTAGGTACCGCCGCATCGCCCGTCGCCCCAGAATTTGTGCGTGGGTCAAATGCCAGGGATTCGTGCCATCCACCTGCCCACTGATGCGCGGACAATTAAACGCCAACTCCCCCGGTCGCCCCGCCATCGTAAACACCTGAAAATACTCCCCATCCTCCGGCAGGAGCACCCCGTCCGCCACCGCCTGCCGAAACACGGGTTCCAACGTCCAGCCCCGCCCCCACACCATCGCCGTATGGATCAAGGGCACATTGGAACCCTCAGCGTTTTCCAACACCTCATGCCGCCCCAGGGAACGCAAAAAATCCGCAAACCGCATCAAATCCACATTCCCCAGATGAAACCGCACCGAAAACGGCTGATTAATCCCGGTTTCTGGGTCACCACTGCGGCACTTCACCCCGGCTCTATAAGCCACATCCCCATCGCCGGTGGCATCAATCGTGCGCCGTGCCAGAATTTTACCCCGTCCCGCTTTATTGGTCACAACAATTCCTAATACTTTTTCATCTGCGACAATCGTATCTTCGAAAAATGTGTAATACAAAAGTTCCGCCCCACTGCTCACGACCAGTTCTTCTAACACCCATTTCAACGATTCTGGATTAAACCAACCCCGATTACCATCCTTCCAAACCCCAGATTCCTGCACATCATTCAAACGTTGGTTAATTTCCCCATCAATGCCGCCATTAAGGGGTATCTGATTCACTTGGTTGGGCATCATCGGGGTCACCAACGCCCCGGTTTGTGTCCCTCCCAAATATCCCAACTGTTCCACAACCAAGGTGCGATATCCGGTGCGACCCGCAGCAATTCCTGCCACCGCCCCGGCGGTTCCTCCCCCTACCACCAGAATATCCACCTCAGCGAACGGGGGTAGGTCGGCCACTGCCTCAGGAGATAACGCCATCGGTTAACGCCGCAGGGACGGTGGGGGCGGCGGAACGTCTTGCTGATCCGTATTACAGCCTTTCCAGGCCTCCCGCATCGCCAGCAACGCCACCTCTAAGGGCATCTCAGTCAGGCTTTTCCGAAAGTGAAATTTGAGACTGGCAATCAATTCACGTACTTCCGGGGGAAAGGGAACTTTGGGTTGCATAGGTTGGGGGGACGTATTCACAGCCGCAGAGGGCAAGACATGGGTCTGATCGTATTCTGTCATAAACCGCACCTAATCAGGAAATTGAATGGAGGGAACGTCGATGTTGCAAGCATTACAATATAAGTGCATACTTCAATCAGTGTAATCAATTTTACAGCCTTGTTCCTTACAACAATGTTAGAGAAATGGCAAAATTTTTACAGTTCTTCTTAAAAGGTAGCTTGAATGCGGATGCCCGTGCTTGAGAGCGTCGAGTTGTAATCAGTACTTTGTATTGGGTTACAGTCTTTTCAGTGATTGTGGGATATTGAGGGGGGAAAGAAGAACCAGAGACGGGGCAACGCCTACGGCGCACTGCGTGGACTGCCCCTGCGACCCTTGTTTCACATTCAAAAACGACTGCTATAGGGCACCTCTAAAAATTGGTGATTAGCGGGCGCGGGGGCACCCCCCGCCTCTGGTTCTCCGTAATCTCTGGATTCCAACTAAGAGACTTTTGGCTCGCTTGAATAAATAGAGATGCCCTATAGTCTTATGGGCACCTCTAAAAATTGGTGATTAGCGGTCGCAGGGGCGCAGCCCCCGTCTCTGGTTCTCCGTAATCTCTAGATTCCAGTTAAGAGATTCTTGGCTCGCTTGAATAAATAGAGGTGCCCTATAGTCTTATGGGCACCTCTAAAAATTGGTGATTAGCGGTCGCAGGGGCGCAGCCCCCGTCTCTGGTTCTCCGTAATTTCTAGATTCTAACTAAGGGGCACCTCTAAAAATTGGTGATTAACGGTCGCAGGGGGGTACCCCCCGTCTCTGGTTCTCCGTAATTTCTGGATTCTAACTAAGGGGCACCTCTAAAAATTGTAATTTAACGGTCGCAGGGGGGTACCCCCCGTCTCTGGTTCTCCGTAATCTCTAGATTCCAGTTAAGAGATTCTTGGCTCGCTTGAATAAATAGAGGTGCCCTAAGGGATTTTTTGTCCGATTGAATAAATAGAGGTTCCCTTATGGGATTAATAAAGGGGTTTTCGGATTATTCACCACACCACCCGCCCCGGCAATTCCCCCCGCTGATACCAAGTCGTTAACCGCATGAAATAATACCCCAAAAATAACCCCAGGATACCCCAATGCACCCGATGCCGTTCCAACCACTGCCAATAAGGAATGATAATCGCCCGATTCAACCCTAATTCCAGAAGAATATGAACTCCTAATAAAAGAAAAACCCCATACAACAGAGGACCGAAAGCATGAAATTGCACTGCCCGCAACATATCCCCCCGTGCCATTGCCATAAAGGAACGAGTCAACCCACAACTGGGACAAGGAACCCCCGTGAAATGGTATAGAGGACAAATTAGCCCCGGAATGTGAACACCTTGGTTATAAAAAAATGCCCCGAAGATGGGAGAGAACAATACCCCCAGCATGAGCCAGCGATGGCGGCGTTCTGATTGGTTTAACGGGGTACTCGCAATCATGGGATGATAAGCAGGGGATGTGTGATTATTGTAACCCTATGAGTTTTTATCAACCCCATCCCACCCTGACCCACTGGGGCGAAACCCTCGTGCCAGAATTGTGCGCCGGTCATCACCTGACCCCGGACCAGATTGGTATCGCTTGGCTAGTCTATGGCGGTGGCGTGCGGGTGAATACCGGGGGGGCGCTTGATCCCCAGACCTTTTGGCAACAACGACCTTGGGGCTGGAGTCATCGGGGCGAAGTGAATGTTTATCCCGCCAGCATTGTCAAACTGTTTTACCTGGTGGCGACCCACGAATGGCTGGAGCGGGGCATGATTCCCCCGGAACCGGAGATTGACCGAGCCATGACCGACATGATTCGGGATTCGAGCAATGATGCAACCAGCTATATCGTGGATGTCTTGACCGGAACCACGAGCGGCCCCGATCTGGCTCCCGGCCCATTTAGCACCTGGCAATACCAGCGCAATTTAATCAACCGTTATTTTCAATCCTGGCAATGGCCGGAATTTGGCGGCATTAACCTCAACCAAAAAACCTGGTGTGAGGGACCCTACGGTCGAGAGCGAGCCTTTTTAGGCCCCAATCAGGAAAATCGCAACCGTCTTAACCCTCTTGCCACCGCTCGGTTGTTTCATGCCATTTTGGGGGGAATTGCCGTGTCGCCCCGCCGTTCCCAACAGATGTTAGACCTGTGCCGCCGTTCCCTTGCCCCTGCCGACTGGCAGAATAACCCGGAAAATCAGATCAAGGGGTTTTTGGGTGAAGGGTTACCCGTTGACGTGCAATTCTGGTCAAAAGCCGGTTATACCAGCCAAGTGCGCCACGACTGCGCTTATGTGGAATGGGGGGGCGGCCAAGCCTTTTTGCTGGTGGTGTTTACCGTTGGGGAAGCCCAAAGCCGCAATGACAAACTCCTGCCCGACCTCAGCCGGTGGGTCTATGAACAATTAAACCAACAACCCCTGTCCTAGAAACGGCAATGTTACCCTAGAAGTCGGCGTGTATCCATCGTTAATCAAGAAATATGGCGCATACGATTGTGACTGAAGTGTGTGAAGGCGTCGCTGATTGTGTAGCGGCGTGTCCCGTTGCGTGTATTCATCCTGGTTCAGGAAAAAACATGAAAGGCACGGATTGGTA
>JAUQVQ010000076.1:0-6875 GCA_039794725.1 Gloeomargarita sp. HHBFW_bins_162 | reverse complement strand
TCGGGATTATTTATCTACAGTTTTAGATAATATCAGCCGAGCGGTAGCTCAGGGATTTGAGGTTAAAATTAATACAGTAATCATGCGAGGAATCAACGATCATGAGTTGTTTGATTTTGTGGAATATGCCAGAAAATTATCCATAACTGTCCGATTTTTAGAGTTAATGCGAATTGGTTATGCAAATCCTTTATATCCCAAGCATTTTATTTCATCCCAAGAGTGTATTACTAAATTACAGACCCGCTACCGCCTGCATAAAGTAAGTACAGCCTGCGACTCTACTGCTTTTTATTTTCTCGTTGACGGTGAAGTGAATGTTGGGTTTATTGCCTCTGAATCTCAACCTTTTTGTGGTTCATGTTCTCGTTGGCGATTGTCTTCTGACGGTCGCTTGTTTGCCTGTTTATTTACGGAAGAGGGACTATCAATACGCCATTTATCCCCTGAACAACGAAGTTATATTTACCAGCAATTATTAGATATGAAACCGATGCAACGAGCAGAGAAAGTTTTCCATCCAATGTATAGTCTTGGGGGATAAAATGATGGGTATCTCTAGGAATTGCTAGTTAGCGGTCGTAGGAGGACACCCCCCTGCCCTTTGTTCTTTAGAATCTCTACATTCTTGTCAAGAAACTCTCTCCCCACTTGAATAAATAGAGGTAACCTCATGTTGAATCATGTTGACCAAAATGACCAGCCAAGGATGGTTGATATTAGCGGTAAAAGTGTCACTATTAGAAGAGCAACAGCGCAAGCAAAAATACAATTACCAACCTGTTTTTATGACTATGTTCAGGGTAGGGAAATTTTCCTCCCGAAGGGGGCAGTTTTCCAAACAGCAATTATTGCCGGAACGATGGCCGTTAAAAAAACGGAGCAACTTATCCCGTTTTGTCATCAAATTCCTATTGAGGATTGTGCATTTACTATTGAGATAGATGAAAATCTTTTAGTTACCATCAAATGTACAGTGAAAACGACAGCGAAAACAGGCGTGGAAATGGAAGCACTTTGTGGTGTCACTATTGCCGCACTCACAGTTTATGATATGTGTAAAGCAATATCATCTAATATAGTAATTCAAGAGACGCAATTGTTACTTAAAACCGGAGGTAAAACTACTCTATTAGACCGTCCCTTATACGGCTTAATTCTCACGGGCGGGCGCAGTCAACGCATGGGAAAGGACAAAGCATTGCTTGATTATCACGGGCAACCTTACACATTTTATCTCTACCAACTGATGCAACGTTATTGTCAGCAGGTTTATCTCTCGGCTCGACCCGGACAGTGGGCAGGAACAGCACTAGAATCATTGCCAACTCTAGCGGATCATCTATCAAGTGTTGGCCCTATTACTGGATTATTAACAGCTTTTCAGACATATCCTAATGTTAATTGGCTGGTTATTGCCTGTGATTTGATGCAGGTACAGGCGAGTACGATTGAATACCTTCTCGCCCATTACCAAGAAACAACCATAGCAACGTGCTATGCAAACAGTGAACAGGGATTTCCAGAACCGTTGTGTGCTATTTATACACCGAAAGCCCATGTGGTTTTTACAGAAGCCTATCATGCGGGTATTTATTGCCCTGTTAAAATCCTGAAAAATCATTCATGTACTTTGATTAAACCTCAGTATGCTCATGAACTTGTGAACATTAATACTCCTGATGATTATGCCTCCATCCAGCACTAAAATTACCAAAGAAATTACCATTCACTACGTGGCGATGTTCAGGGAACAAGCGGGTTGCCCAATGGAAGTAATGGAAGTAGAAAATTTCACCTGTGCGGAATTATATGAATACCTACAGCAAAAGTATCAGTTTATGATTCCCATTTCTCAAATCAGAGTTGCAGTAAATCATAATTTCTGTCCTATGTCGCAGTTATTATGTGACCAAGATTTAGTGGTATTTATTCCACCGGTATGTGGGGGATAGATGATTCAATTCACACTCTGTTCTGAACCGATTTACCCTGCGGATATGAGCCGATTATTAATTAATAGTACGGCGGGAGCATTGGTAACGTTTGAAGGCTGGGTACGCAATCGCAACCAAGGCAAAATTGTCTTGGGTTTAGAATACGAAATCTATGAAATTCTGGCTCTCAGCGAAGGTAATCAGATTCTACAGGAAGCGCAAAGTAAATTCAATCTTTGTGGGGCAGTGGCTTGCCATCGATATGGTTATCTAAACATTGGTGAAATCGCCGTTTGGGTGGGAACCACAGCGGTTCATCGGGGAGCGGCATTTGCCGGAACTCGTTATATTATCCATGCAATTAAAAATCGTTTGCCCATCTGGAAAAAGGAGTATTATTTAGGCGAACAACCCCGGTGGATTTTATGTCAAAAGGAGCTACAGCAATCCTAAATTGTGGGTACTTCTATTTATTGGGCACCTCTATTTATTCAATCGGGGAAAAAATCTCTCGGTTAGAATCCAGAAATTACGGAGAACCAGAGACGGGGGGTGCCCCCCTGCGACCGCTAATCACCAATTTTTAGAGGTGCCCTATTGATATTTATTGAAACGAAAGGGAAGTTCTATTGCCAGAATGCCCAAATGACGTAGAACCAGAGACTGGGGTTGCGCCCCTGCGACTGCTAATCATGAATTAATAGAAGTTCCCTATAAAACCCGGTACTCTTAGTGCGAAAACACTGAGCAATTATTTATTTTATTTCTGTTTCTTGCCTCATTTTTTTGAATTAATAGAGGTGCCCTTATAGCAATCCTTTTGGAGTTTGCAGCAAGGGTCACAGGGGCGTTGCCCCCGTATTTGGTTCTTTCGTTCTTCTTTGTTCTCGAATCTTTTCGGATTGCTACAGCGATCCCAGGGGAGCACCCCCGTGTTGGGTTCTTAGTCATCTCTGCAGGCTTGTTCAGAAATTCTCTGCCCTTCACGCCACGTCACCAGCCTCCCACAACCACCGTCCAGGGTTAAACCGATGCTGAGGGTCAAATTGCGCCTTCACCCGGCGCATCACAGCCAAACCACTGCCCCGCACATCCCACCGATCCGGCACAGGCGGCCCGCTCAGCACACTCACAAACCCCTGGGGATGAACCATGCGGCGCAGGCGGGTCAACCAATCGGCAAAATCAGGCGGCATGGTTGTCAATACGCATCGCCCCAAGCCCACCCCACTATGCACTTGGAGCCACGCCTGGGCAAGATACTCAGCCAACGCCAGGGTTTGGGTGGGCAATACGCCAATTTTGAGCAGGATATGCGGCTGGGTGCCCGGCAGACTAAATATCCGGGTTAACTGCGCCCCCGTTTCTGGGTCAATTTCGGTGACCATCGCATCGGCACAAAGCGATTGCAAACGAGCCACCTGTTCGACCACCGTCCCCGCCGTCCCCCGCAGTTCCACCCACAAGCTCATCTGCGCCCCATACCCCAACTGCGCCACCACCGCCCCGGACAACACATCGCACGCCGTCGGTTGCAACGCCGAGTCCAATACCCGTTGTCGCACCTGTGCCAGATTATTCCCCTGCACCAAAAAACAGCGAGTCACCGGCGGCAAAGGATACAACCGCAACGTCGCCTGGGTCAAACAGCCCAACGTCCCCCAGGAACCGGTCATCAGTTTCATCAGGTCGTACCCCGCCACATTCTTCACCACCCGTCCCCCCGCTTTGGCCACAGCCCCGTCGGGACGCACCCAACTCACCCCCAACAGCAAATCCCGCACCCCGCCATACCGCTGTCGCTCTGCCCCCCCGTCCGCTGTGGCAATAATCCCCCCAATCGTCGCCTGCTCCGGATAAAGGGGACGCACCGGCCAAAATTGCCCCTTCTCAGCCAAAAGTGCCTGTAAATCCGTCCATTTTACCCCGCAATCCACCGTCACCACCAAATCTGCTGGCTCATGGCTTACAATACGATTTAATGCGGCTGTACTAATTATTACCCCATCCTCAGAACAGGGATTTCCCCAATGGGCTTTGCTGTTTTGCCCCTGGAGTTGCACCGCTTGCCCCCCCACCTGCCGCACCATCTCCCCCAACTCCGTCACCGTCTCCGGTCGCATCGTCCCACGAATTGTAATAAATTTTTACATTTAAGCCCGGTTATCCCCAGGTGATCCCTAGTTATCCCCAACTTATCCACAGGTTGCCCTCACTTATCCACAGGCTTTAACGTTATTATCCCCATTTCCGCCCCGGCTGTGGATAACTTTTTACTGTAACAGAATGTAACAAAAATCCGCCGCAACCCCCGTGTTTTCGTTGAGGGTAAAAAATTGTTACAAAACCGGCGAATTCGGTGAATTTGACAGCCCGACTGGATTTCGGCTCAAATAGCCACAGGTGCGGGGGAATCAATTTGTAAAAACTTTGTAACATTGCGAGGCAAAGGCTATGGGCAGTCGGGTACTGGTGCGGGCGGAAATTCCGGGCGAATTGCATGCGAGTTTGGAGGGGTATTTGGCGAGTCATCCGGATTGGGATATGGACCGGGTCTGTAGTGCGGCTTTGTCGTTATTTTTGCTCCAAAATGCGGAAAGTGACCGGCGGGTGGCGCGAGTTTACTTGGATACCCTGTTCCGAGTGCCCCGGTAGCGGGGTATAACTGGAGTGATGTCTCCGGAGTCTAAAAAACCATGTTGCGATTTCTGGTGTTGTCACCGGGTACGACGACCGAACAGGTGTGGTTATTCCCGACCTTGCGGAGCTTGAGTCAAGCCCCAGCGCAGGTGGACGTGGTGGTGGCACCGGCGGTCGCGTCCATTTACCCGTTATGCCCTTGGGTAACACAGATTTTGTATTACGAGTACGGCAGTCGCAACAGTTTGACCGAGTGGGTGAATTTGTTGGGAGCGGTGCGGGATGGCTATTACGATGCCGCTGTGCTCACCTGTCCAAGCCGTAACTTGAGTTTTCTGTTGTGGTTGAGCGGGGTGCGGGAGCGGGTGGGGTTTGCTGGGCCGGGGCAACGCTGGCTGACCCAGGTCGTTCCCCCCAAGTCGGAACAGTATCCCCCGGAGTACTACCACGATTTGGTGACGGGGTTGGGGTTGCCGATGTCCTGTGGCGGGTTGGCGGTACAGATTCCGGCGGCGGCGATGACTTGGGCGGAAACGCAACAACAGCAGTTAGGACTCACCGCTGGCTATGCCTTGGTGGTGCTGGATGACCAATATCCCCATTGGAGGCAGGTGGTGGCACACCTGAAGCAACAGCAACCGGATTTGCCTCTGGTGGCTCTGGGCGGTACGGCGGACATTCCCACCTTGACCCCGGCGGACTACGCTCAGACAGCGGCTCTTTTGGCGGGGGCAACTCTGGTCTTGGTCAGTGAGGCACAACCGACGTTGTTGCAGTTAACCGTAGGGGTGCAAACTCCGGTCGTGGCCTTACTATCGGCGGCGACTCCCCAACGCCTTCTGCCGGCATCAGAACTGTGTATCCCCCTGACCGCCAACACCCTGGCGGAAATTACCCCGGCACAGGTTGTTCAGGCTTTGGGTTAACCTCCCGGAGCCACTCCAACAACAGCGGATTTACCAACTCGGGCGCTTCATCCTGGGGACAATGCCCCACCCCCGGTAGCGGGATAAATTGGCGCACCTGGGGGAAGGTTTGGGCTAATGCTCGTCCCAGCGCCACCGGTTCCCAGGGGTCAGATTCCCCCCACACCAGCAACACCGGGCAGGTCATCTGGGGTAACAAATCGTCCAGCAATGGCCCGTCGCTGTAGCGGACAAACGCCAGAAATACCCCCACCGCCCCGGGGTCTTGGGAAGGCCGATACAGAATCTGCACCAACTCATCGGTAACCGCCGTGGGACGGGCGTAGGCTTGCAGTAAAATGCGGCGAATGACCGGTGGACGCGCCAACCGGTGGAAAAACCACGCCCCAAATGGCTCCCAACCCAACAGGTTTTGCAATAGGGGCGCACCCCAACGCCGATACCAAGGCAATTCCTGCCGTTTCCGCACATGGAGCAGACGTAGCGATGGGTTCAGCAGTCCGACCTGAAGCACCTGCTCCGGAGCCGTGACTGCCGTTTGTAACGCCACAATCCCGCCGATGGAATTGCCCACCACCGCCGCCGGTTGTCCCACCACTTCCCGAATAAAATCGGCGACCAAGGCTCCCCAGGTTTCAAACGTGTAGGGGATTTCCGCGGTGGGAGTCGGTTTCGCCGAAGCCCCAAACCCCAGCAAATCCACCGCAAACGTCGGATGAGATTGCCCCAATACCGGAAGATTATGCCGCCAATGGTCGCTAGAAGCCCCAAACCCATGCACCAACACCACCGGTTTTCCAGCCAGATGGGTGCCCGCCGTTTGGTAGTGAATGTCCAGCCCTCGCCAGGTGTAGTTCATTGCCCCCCGTGACCGATGCCAATCACTGTGCCATTCAGCCACTGTTATAACGCACAGGGCATCAGCAACTTGACTTCACGGCGAGGGTACTGCTAGTTGGGCAATCCTTTTTGGGTTTAGAACAGGGGTTACAAGAGCAACGCCCCTGTATTTGGGCACTTCTATTTATGCAATCGGGAAAAGAATCTCTTAGTGAGAATCCAGAAATTTATAGAGAACCAACGTCGGGGGGTGACCCCCTGCGACCGCCGATCACCAATTTTTAGCACTGCCCTTTATGCAATCGGGAAAAGAATCTCTTAGTGAGAATCCAGAAATTATAGAGAACCAACGTCGGGGGGTGACCCCCTGCGACCGCCGATCACCAAATTTTTAGCACTGCCCTTCAGTAGACCTCTTGCATAAATGTTAATAACTCAACTTTAAACCCTTGAACAAATCAAGGTTTCTTGGCTTGGGGTCGTAGGGGCGTAAGCCCCCGTTTGGGATTTTCTCCCCTCTCCCTTGATGGGA
>JAUQVQ010000075.1:0-6955 GCA_039794725.1 Gloeomargarita sp. HHBFW_bins_162 | reverse complement strand
AGCCAGAAGGCCGCAATTTCTGATCGCTTGGGTGGCATAGCCCTAGAACCAACGTGGGCGGGTGCTCTCCTAGAATCGTTAATTTATTGCTAATTTAATAAAAGTGCCCTTGATGCAGTTGATGTACTGATGTCATGGTTGCCCACATACTGTCACTAATCCTGGCCATTCCTACCCTGGGTGAATTTGCCCAAGCCGCCCAGATCATGGGTGGGCTAACCCTGTTCACGGCACTAATGGCGCTCCTGGGGTTTGCGTTTCGGTGGGGCATCCGCTTCCGGTTGGTGGGGATTACGGGGTTTATGGCGGTGCTGACGGGGGGCTTGTTTGCCCTGGGCTTAACGCCGGTGACCCGCACCGTGTTGCCCAATGCCCAGCGTTATACGACGGTTTATGACGGGGGGGGAACGCAGGCGGTGATTGCGGTGGCGGCCAATTTGACCCCGACCGAACTGGCGGCAACCTTGCAACAGGCGGCCAACGACCTATTTTCCTACGGGCGGTTGGCGACGGGGGAGGCGGTTTTGACGGTACGGGCACGCACGTTACTGCATCCCGAACCCGGGGTCACCGAACCGGTGTATCTGGGACAGGTGCGGCGTTCGCTACGGCAACGGCAAGACCCGGCAATGGTGATAGAATTGGATTCCCAAGCCTTGGCACGGGTACAGACCATGTCCACCGGTTCCTAAGTTACGGTCACCATGTCTGAGTTAGTGATTGCGCCTCAAGCGGTGGGGCGGGGACGAAATTTAATCCTGCAGTATCGAGAAAAAATAACGGCTCTGGCGGAACGCTGGCTACTGGTGGGCGGCCAAACCAGTGTGAATTTGGTATTGCCCCGACTGGCATCAGCGGGAATTGTCCCAGTCCAAGTGGTTACCCTGCGAGAATGCACAGTAGCCGCCCGGCAGGAATTGGGTCACATCATCCCAACCCAGGGGATTCAGGGGGTTCTCGCCTGTGGCGGGGGCAAAGCCCTAGATGCCGGAAAACTAACGGCTCACGACCACCATCTACCCAGCGTCACCATCCCCACCACCGGAGCGACCTGTGCCGCTTGGACTGCCCTGAGTAATATCTACTCTCCCGCCGGAGCTTTTCAGTACGATGTACCGCTACGCCACTGCCCAAACCTGCTCTTATTGGATTACGATCTGGTGCAAACGGCTCCCCCTCGGACTTTAGCCGCTGGGATTGGCGATGCCCTGGCGAAATGGTACGAAGCCGCCGTCAGCAGTGGTCAATCTCCAGATACCTGCCTGGTTATGGCCGTCCAACAGGCAAGGATTTTACGGGACATTTTACTGCAAAAAGCAGTACCGGCTCTGGCTCAACCGGGAAGTGACGTGTGGCAACAGGTGGTGGATGCGACGGTGTTAATGGCGGGGTTGATCGGCGGGGTGGGCGGAGCACAATGTCGTACGGTAGCGGCGCACGCCGTCCATAACGGTTTGACCCACTGGCCGCAGACCCACCGCTGGTATCACGGCGAGAAGGTGGCTTTTGGGATTTTGGTGCAGTTGCGGTTAGAGGAGATGCAGGGGGTGCCCTTAGCCGGAGTGGCACGGGCGCAATTGCTGACATTGTATCAACAAATTGATTTACCTTGTACGTTGGCAGATTTGGGGCTAGGGGATTGCAATGAATCTGAATTATTCTCCTTAGCCGAACGGATTTGCCAACCGGGGAGTGACATTCATCGTTTACCGTTTGCGGTGACCCCTGCCCAACTGCTGGTAGCCATGCAAACCACGACCCAACCCTGGGCAAAAGACCAGGTGGCAACGGGAGTTCAGGACTTCTAATCAATCAGGCAGAGGGAATACCCAAAACCACGAGTAACTCACTCAACGTTTGGCAGTGGGGTGTTAAGCCCAACTGCGTAGGGTTCAGCACCGGTTCATAACAGAAATAACGATACTCGGCACAAAAATCATCCCAGGGGATAAATTGCACACCCAACCAGCGAGCCACCCGCATCAAGAAAGCAACCCGTCGGGGGGTTAAATCCAACTGCCAGCGGGGGACATTTAGGCCAAAATACGTACACAATTCCCGTAGCGCTTGATTGAGGAAAATCACTTCATTGCCCAAAACAAATTGACGAAATTCCCCCGCCGGATGCGCCAGATAATATAATAAAACCTCGGCAATATCCTGGGCATGAATAAAGTGAAAACAGCCGTCTGCCCGCAACCAACGCAACCATTTGAGATAGCGGGGTAATTGGTCTAAACCTGTAGAGATATGGCTGTAGGGTTTGTCTTTGTCTCCCCCAAAAATCAGGGTGGGAAACATCACGGTTAACCGGTTATAAACGGCTAATTTTTTTAACTCTTCATAGCAGATATATTTAGAGCGAATATACTCCGTACCCAGGGTTTTCGCCTGGGGAAGTAACTGCAAATTTTTATCTAAAATACTGGCCGTGGAAAAGTAAATCACCTGTTCACATACGGCTGGGTTCAGCGCCTGCATGATGCGTAAATTAGCCTCGACATTCACCGCAAACGTTTTGTCTCCCCCCCATTGTGTTGCTAATAGCACAACACTATTCATCGTCGGTAAGAGTTCAACAAAGGGGGTTATATCCTGTAAGTCACCCGTGAGTAAATGTACCCCTGGTCGGGTGTGAAAATTAAATGTTAATTTATTGGGGTTACGCACCAAAAAAAACAATTCGTGTTCCGTGTGGTTAATCAGTTTCTCCGCCAAATAATGACCAACACAGCCACTTCCCCCTGTGATAAAAATACGTTGATTAACCATGCCCTAAACCCAACTAACGTTACTCATTCTGCCACTGTTGTACGGTTTCAAAAAAGATACGCACATGGTCTTCCGGGGTGGTCGCTAATACCCCATGCCCCAAATTCATAATGTGTCCAACGGGCCCGGCTTGCCGGATAATTTCACCAATCCGTTGCCGAATTAATGCGGGTGGACCAAACAAAACCCCTGGGTCTAAATTGCCCTGGACACATAAATTTCCTAAGCGTTGCCGGGCCGCCGCCATTTCCACCGTCCAATCCACACTCACCACATCCACGCCACTTTGTGCCATCAGTTCCAAAATGGCACCGCTACCGTAAATGTATAAAATTAAGGGCGTATCCGGGTAGGTAGCTTTCACTTTTTGCACCAGTTTTTGTTGATAGGGCAAAACGAAGGTGCGGTAATCAACCGGGGACAATTGCCCCGCCCAGGAATCAAAAATTTGCACCACCTCGGCTCCCTGTTCAATTTGATAAAGGACATAGGTGGCAATTTGTTCGGCAAAAAATCCCAATAGTTGATGCAGAACTTGTGGTTCTTGATAGGCCAACGATTTAATTACGGTGTACTCTTTTGAGCTTTTCCCTTCCACCGCATAAGCCGCCAAGGTCCAGGGGGCACCCACAAATCCCAACAGCGTTGCCTTATCCCCAATTTCTGAACGCAATGTGCGTAAAATTTGCCCAATAAACGGTAACGATTGCGCCGGTTCTAAAGGAGTTAATGCTTCAATTTGCGCCTGGGTGCGAATGGGAGGATCGATCAACGGCCCCCGGCTTTCAATAATGTCAAAATTAATCCCCATACCCGGCAAAGGGGTGAGAATATCCGAAAATAAAATCACTCCATCCGGTGCAAAAGCGCGAAACGGCTGCAGGGAAATTTCTACGGCTAATTCGGGGTTTTCTGACCGCTCTCGGAAACTGGGATACCGCTCCCGCAACTCCCGATAGGCTTTCATGTACCGCCCCGCTTGCCGCATCATCCACACAGGGGGCCGGGGTAAAGGGATATTTTGCGTGCTTTTCAGGAGATAAGTACTGCGGGGGCTAACCGTCATGGTGCGTAACGTTGAGGGTGACTTTTTCGACTATACCACCGAGACTCCCCCAAACTAAAACTGGAGATACCCAGTGTCGCATTGAATTATCTTAAAGATACCTCTATCAATCGCCAATCAGCGGTCGCACCGGGGGCACCTCTGGTTCTCCGTAATTTCTGGAGGGAACCTCTATTAATTAGTAATTAGCGGTCGCAGGGGGGCACCCCCCGTCTCTGGTTCTCCGTAATCTCTAGATTCCGGTTAAGAGATTCTTAGCTCGCTTGAATAAATAGAGGTGCCCTGGATTCTAACCGAGAGTTCTTTTCCCGGTTGAATAAATATAGCAATCCTAAAAGATTCGAGAACAAAGAAGAAAGAAAGAACCAAATACGGGGAACCTCTATTAATTATTATAATTAGTTAGTAATTAGCGGTCGCACGGGGGCACCCCCCGTCTCTGGTTCTCCGTAATCTCTAGATTCCAGTTAAGAGATTCTTGGCTCGCTTGAATAAATAGAGGTGCCCTACGGGGGCAACGCCCCTGCGACCCTTGTTTCTCATGTAAAAGGGATTGCTATATATCAAGTTCCAAAATGACCGGGGCGTGGTCGCTGGGTTGTTCCCAAGTACGAGGTTCTCGGTCAATCCAACACTGTTTTACGAAAGGACGTAACGCCGAGTGAATCAGAATGTGATCAATCCGCCAGCCATGATTGCGCCGAAATGAACCCGCTCGGTAGTCCCACCAGGTAAATTGTCCCGGTTCTTGGGAAAATAACCGAAAACTGTCTTGGAAACAGAGTTCTAAAAATTGCTGAAAGGCATCTCGTTCCAAAGGAGAAGCCATAATGTGCCCGGCTTTGTTTTCCGGGTCATAAATATCTAAATCCGTAGGTGCAATGTTCCAATCACCGCACACACATACTTGTTTCTTTTTCTCAAGTACAGACCTTAAATACTGCTTTAGTGTATCTAACCACCGCAACTTATATTCATATTTTTCACTACCGACACTCTGACCATTAGGAACATAGATATTAATAATATCTAATCCACCAATTTGGGTATGAATTAAGCGTTTTTGTTCATCTAAATCCCCAACGGATTCTGCTCCCAGGATGGGGGTAAATCCAATCGTGGTGACTGTCGGTAAATCTTTACTTAAAATTGCCACCCCGTTGTAGGATTTTTGCCCTGCAATCGCACAGTGGTATCCGGGAAATGCCTGGGTCGGAAATTGCTCATCCGTAACTTTAGTTTCCTGAACACATAAAACATCCACTGCATGCTCTTGTAGCCACTTTTGAATATGGCTTAAACGGGTACGGATTGAATTGACATTCCACGTGGCAATTTGCATGAGGGTACTTCTAAAAATTGGTGATTAGCGGTCGCAGGGGGGCACCTCTGGTTCTCCCTAATTCGGGCGTTCTGGCAAGAGAATTTTTCCTTGGCTTCTATAAATAGAGGTGTCCATGATTCATTCGTCCATAAACCAGCCGTAGTATAACACCGATGAACCATCTATTTCCCCATTTATTTCGTTGTATGGCAATCCTAAAAAATTGAGAAACCAATCCGTTAAAAAACTGTGTACGGTAGCGACTCTAGTTGCACTGTGAACAATACCCAGTGCTTCCGGTGATGTCTCCTCTGAGTTGCCCCCAGTTCTGGTAACGACCTTGTGAGCCATGCCCAATTCGAGGCAGTTCAGGTTTGGCTGGGATTGGCACTGGGCACTTCATCGGGAACTACAGTAGGAGTGATCTACCCTGAGACTAAGAAATTCGTGTAAGATCAAAGGTGCATCAGTTTTCCCGTAGTTTTGCGGTTGTTTCGGTGGGCAGATGGGTGAAGCGTCTCAATTTTGATTTTGGATATACCATCGGAGCCTTGTGAGCATGAATGTCGCCAACCTTCTGCAACTGGCCAAGCGGGGTGATACATCAGCGATTGCCACTCTAATGACTCAAGCTCTGACGGCACAAGGGGTAACGGCACAAGCGAAACTGCGACAGGGATGTTTGGAAGTGATACTGACGGGTGCGGAACCCCCCAATCAACGGCCATGTCTGCATATTATTCGCCAGGGGTTGATGCGGTTGGAGGTGCCCTCGATTCGCACGGTCAAGGTCTATGCGATGAAGGTGGGGGAAACATTCCCGGAATGGATGGAAGTGTTTAGTCTGGATGCCCCGGATGACCTGCCGACTGCGCCGCGAGCACCGGAGATTCGCCACCGACCCACTCCTCAAATTAAAGATGGCGTTTATCAATCGGGGAGTCGAATTAATCTCACCAGCGATGAGGTGGATGTCCCTTTAGAAACCTATGCGGAAGAATTACTGCGACGCTATGAAAAAGGGATGCGAGATTTTACGGGAGTCAAGTTAATCCAAGTCTCGTTAATTGATGCGATTTTGGATGAAATTATTTTGCAGGATGCGGATTTAAGCCGAGCCGTATTACGCCGAATTAAGATGCGGGGCGCCATTCTCAAAAATGCCAATTTTGCCGGAGCCAATTTAATCGAAGCAGATTTGACGGAAGCGGATTTAACCGGAGCGAATTTTGGCTGTATGAAATTGGGTGGACAAGCGGTGAATAACCTGGTGGGGGCGGCGGTGCCGATTAGTACCAACCTCAAAAAAGCCACCCTGCTCCGAGCCAATTTAACCAATGCGGATTTGACCCGTGCCGCTTTGGAAGAAGCCTGTTTAGACCAAGCCAATTTAACCGGAGCTATTCTCACCCGTGTGAATGCCAAACTGTGTTCATTTGAGCAATGTACCTTTAACCGAGCGGATTTGAGTTGGGGGATATTTGACGGGGCAAATTTTACCAATGCCAATCTCAGCCGCACCAACCTCAAACGAGCGAATTTGGTGGGGGCGGATTTGAGTCAGGCCAATCTTTGGTATGCGGATTTAACCGAAGCCAACCTGACCCGTGCCAATCTCACCCGTGCCAATCTCACCGGCGCAAAATTGGTGGGGACGCAAATGCCGGATGGCCGGACGATGATAGATCGGCGTTACTCGCCGTGATGGCTGAGGTTATCCAACGCCATGACCCGTTTCAGTGCCGTTTCTAAAATGGCAACGAGTTCTTCATCTAGGAACACATCGCCCAACA
>JAUQVQ010000074.1:0-6975 GCA_039794725.1 Gloeomargarita sp. HHBFW_bins_162 | reverse complement strand
AGACGGGGGCTACGCCCCTGCGACCGCTGATGATAAATTGATAGAGGTTCCCCTAAAAGATTTAAGAACAAGTAAGTAAAAGAACCAGAGACGGGGGCTACGCCCCTGCGACCGCTGATGATAAATTGATAGAGGTTCCCCTAAAAGATTTAAGAACAAGTAAGTAAAAGAACCAGAGACGGGGGCTACGCCCCTGCGACCGCTGATGATAAATTAATAGAAGTTTCCGTAAAAGATTAGACCTCTTGCGTAAATGTTAATAACTCAGCTCTAAACCCTTGAACAAATCAAGGTTTCTTGGCTTGGGATTTTCTCCCCTCTGGGAGTCAGGGGTGAGGGTGAATATGACAATTTAAGAATTATGGGCACCTCTATTTATTCAATCGGGGAAAAAATCTCTCGGTTAGAATCCAGAAATTACAGAGAACCAGAGGCGGGGGCTGCGCCCCTGCGACCGCTAATCACCAATTTTTAGAGGTGCCCTTATGCAAGAGGTCTATTGCTGTACCGTCCCAGTCAAGAACTGAAGCGACTCAACCACCCTTTATCCCGGTTCTGGTTAGGGTTAATGTGTGCCATCCCTTTGCCAGGTCAAGCGCAATTCTCGCCAGAAGGAGGGTTGGGGCGGCTGAGGCAAGGAATGTTCCCCCAACACCCACCGCCAACTGTCCCAGGTAACGGCCTGTGGCGGTAAGACACTGTAATGACGATGGATGGCATGAGCTTCCAATGTATGCCAACCCAGTCGTTGACCTCGACGGTTGATAATCTGCTTACTCAGGGGTTGGGTGTGTACCTGGAGGTGGGTTTCCCGTTGGCGGGCTTGCGATTCGGTCCACCCCTGTCTGAGTAAAATGGGTTCGGTGGGGATCACCCAGGATAATTTCTGGTAAACGGGTTTGCGCCGCCGGTAGAGGATATTGTGTACTGCGATGTGCAGTTCATAGCCCACCACCGCCGGGACGGGATAATGCCCCACCGCATCCCCTACCGCATAAATCCGAGGTTGACTGGTCTGGAGATAGCGATTCACCCGCAGGTAATGGCCTTTGCGTCCCAGTTCCACACTGCCTAGTGTTTCCGGGGAGAGGTAATGGGGCGTTGCCACCACCAGGGTATCCACTTCGCTGGTCAGGGTTGCCCCTTCTAACTGAATGCCCGTCGGGTGCGGAGTAATGGTTTTGACCGGCGTTTCCATCGCCATCTGTACCCCTTCCGCCTCTAAAATCCGCTCCAATCGCCGTGCCAAGAATCCCTCTTCCCCCGGCAGTAACCGATGTTCCGCCACCAGTAACAGCACCGGCACCCCCAACCTCGCCCACGCCTGCGCCAAAACCACCGCCGCCGGAGTATTTCCTAAAATGGCCACCCGTCGGGGATGGTGGGACAAGGTACTGAGGTCAGCCAGGGTAATAAAATTCACACTCCGTAACTGGGGAATGTCCGGCAGTACCGGGATGCCCGTATTCGCCACCACATAACCACAGGCTCGCAGGGTTCGCTCCGGGGTCTGCACCGCTAAAGCCGGTTGAGTCGTAAATTCCCCCGGCCCTGGGACAACATCCACCCCCGCTTGCAGAAGGTAGGCATCACTGTACTGATTTTGATAGCACCACATCTGCTGTTCCACCCAGCGATAAGCTCGTTCCCACACGGGATTTAGGCCACTGTCGCCCGCAAATAACCAGGCCGATTGTTGGGCTTGCATCGCCATTGCTGCCACCCGTGACCAGAGAGCCACCGCCACCATGCCCCAGTCAGCAATGCCATTCACCACCAAGGCGACCCGTGCCCCTTGTTGGACTGCCCATAGCGCCGCCCAGCGAGCCTCTAAATGTCCCCCTAAAATAACGACATTGTAATCAACGGCCATTACCGGGTTTGCAGATAACTGGCCTCGGAAATCACGGGTATTTCAGCGTAACGACCTTGGGCGGATTGAAAAATACTATAACCGACGGCGGCAATCACCCCTAAGAAAATCGTATTAAATAATACCTCGGTAATAAATCCCCGGATAATTGGCTCCAAAATAAAGCTGTAAATTAACCCAATTAAACTCAGTAAAATGCTGATTAAAATCGCCTGCATTGTATTAAAGCGAATAAAGTGGGGAATTTTTTCATTGCGAACGACACCCACAAATAGAGCAATAAATACGAGTAAACTGCCCAACCCAAAGGGAATCAACCCGTAAATAATTGCCAACGGAATCAGGGGATATTTGATGTAATTCAAAACTGGAAATTGGTCAAACAAAAACCGACCATAGACAATCCCATTGTACAGGGGAATGAGATACACCAAACTCGCAAAGATGCGGTCAACGGGGGTGGTAGAACTACGCCAAGTCATAGGAGTAACCCTGGTATGGTGACGGAGAGGGAGGGATTCGAACCCTCGGATAGGAGTTGCCTGCCTATCAACAGATTAGCAATCTGCCGCTTTCGACCACTCAGCCACCTCTCCGGGTGGATTTACAATAGACCTGTACTATAACATAACCCCAGAGGTTCTGGAGATTCTTGGATGCAACTGCCGGATTTTTGCGAGTGTCACCACCCGTTGGTGCAGGCGTTACATGGGCAAGAGGATGGTAAATTGTTGCATCAATTTCAGCAGGAACCGGAGCAGGGACGGGCGTTTGTGGCTCTGTTTTGCCGCTATGCGTTGATTGTTTACTCTCTGGTCAGCCATGCGGCTCCGACGGGAGTGCAGGTGGATTATTTATTTGCCACGACCTGGCGATATTTGTATCAACAAATGCGGGAGTTTTCTCCCCCGGAAGGGATGACCAGTTTGCAGACGTGGGTGGTGGATCGCACGGGGGATTGGTTAACCCGAGCCGAGATTCCCCAACCGGAGAGCATTCATTACCGCCTCCCGGCGGCTCCCCCCCCGTTGTGGTGTTACCTGGAAGAAGCATTACAAAAGCTGGCAACTCCCCTGCGGTTGGTGATGTTACTCAAAACCATCGGCCAGTGGTCGGATGCACAAATTGCCCAGGAATTGGACTTAACCCCCGACCAGGTGGCGGCGTTGATTCCCATCGGCCAGCGGGAATTGATGACCTATTTGCCGACCGATATTTGGTCTATCTATCTGGAGGGACAAACCCTCAATGAATGACACGCAACCCCCGTTGACTCCCGGACGGTGTCTCACCGGCGCCCTGATTAGCGGCACGCTGGGATTGGGAATTTTTGCCCTGACGCGAGCCATTACCGGAGCCTTAACGGCGCATCCGATTCACAGTGAAAATCCCCTGGTTTTACGGTTGGCGAGCGTGGTGCGGACGGCGTTAGTAGGCGGTGGAACCTTGGCGGTGGTGGTGTTTGGGGTGTTTACCGTCGGGTTGGTGGCTCTGGCGGTGCAGGTGGCGTGGTCGCCCCCCGATGCGTAAACGTATTTCTCTGGGTAAACTTTGGGATCGGGTTTTTGTCGGTTTAACCGCTATTTGTGCGTTGGCAACCGGGGGATTGTTGCTGGCGATTATCAGTATATTGTTAGAACAAGCGACTCCGGCGATGGCGGCCTTTGGTTGGCAATTTTTGGTGACCCAAATCTGGAACCCAGTGCGGGGGCAGTACGGGATTGGGCCGCAGGTGTGGGGGACGCTGTTCACGTCGGGGGTGGCGTTGGGGCTGGCGGTGCCTTTGGGGTTGGGGGTGGCGATTGCCCTGACGGAATCCTGGCCTTGGATTCCCCCGAAATTGCAGAAGGTGGCGGCGGCGGCGGTGGAGGTGTTGGCGGCGATTCCCAGCGTGGTGTACGGGTTGTGGGGTATTTTTATCCTGATTCCGACCCTGCGAACCATGCAGAAACTTTATCCCCAGCTTTTGGGTGAGGTTGTCATCGGGCCGTCGGTGGGGGTGGCGAGCTTGGTGTTAGCCATGATGATCGTGCCAACGGTGGCGGCGGTGGCGCGCAGTAGTCTGGTGCAAGTACCCCCGGAGTATCGCATGGCGGCGATGGCGGTGGGGGCAACTCGCTGGGAAACATTGCTGAACATCATCCTACCGGCGGCAGGGGCGGGGATTGGGGGCGGTATTTTATTGGCGTTGGCACGGGCGTTGGGGGAAACTATGGCGGTAACGATGTTGATTGGGAATGCGAACCGGGTTAGTACATCGTTATGGCAGGCAGGCAGTACCATTCCCAGTTTACTCGCCAACCAATTTGCGGAAGCCCAGGGGATGCAGGTGGCGGCGTTGATGTATGCGGCGTTGGTTCTCTTGGGGGTAACGGTGGTGGTGCAACTGGTGGCACGGCTGGGGCTGTCTGCGGGGAATTGACGTTAAAGACTTTTGTGTGACTGTGGCATATAGCAATCCCTTTTGAATTGGCAACAAGGGTCACAGGGGCGTAGTCCCCGTAGGGAACCTCTATTAATTAGTAATTAGCGGTCGCAGGGGCGTAGCCCCCGTATTTGGTTCTCCGTAATTCGGGCATTTTGGCAAGAGAATCGCCCCTCGGCTTCAATAAATAGAGGTGCCCTTAATTCATAATTGCGGTCGCAGGGGCGCAGCCCCCGTATTTGGTTCTCCGTAATTCGGGCATTCTGGCAAGAGAATCGCCCCTCGGCTTCAATAAATATGAGGTGCCCTTAATTCATAATTGCGGTCGCAGGGGCGCAGCCCCCGTATTTGGTTCTCCGTAATTCGGGCATTTTGGCAAGAGAATCTCCCCTCGGCTTCAATAAATAGAGGTGCCCTTAATTCATAATTGCGGTCGCAGGGGCGCAGCCCCCGCCTCTGGTTCCCCGTAATTTCCGGATTCTAACTGAGAGATTTTTTCCCCGATTGAATAAATAGAGGTGCCCTAGAAGTGCCCTAATGCTCATCAGCCTGACACAACATTAGATGTCAAATGGGTTCTATATAGCAATCCTTTTTAGGTTTGCAACAAGGGTCGCAGGGGCACCGCCCCCGTCTCTGGTTCTCTCAAATTTATTTGCGCTCAAATAATTTAGGCTTGCTACAGAAGTGTGCCTAAGAAGTGACAGATGCTTTTTTCTTTTTCGTTTTTTTCGCTACGGCTAAATGGGGGTGGACTTGGAGATTAAATAGGGATTCAAAAAAGGTCTTTTTATAACTTAAATTCCAGAGTTCTAAGGCACAGTCATCTTCTGATTTTTCCGGGTATAGGTATAAGTGAAAATTTGCCTGTTCCACACGACATTCCAAGTGATGAATCGCTCCGATTTGGCGACGGTCTAAGGCTACAGCAATGCGCAAAAAAGCACTCAATCGTTCTACTATTGCCCGACCGGCTTTATCCAGGGAACTGTAGCCCTCATGTTTGCGTTTGGGGGGGCTTTTGCGGTGGTAACGGGCGATATTAGCAATGATCTCAATTTCGTTTTCCGTGTAGCCCAACAATTCCCCGTATCGAATTAGATAATAAGAATGTTTGTGGTGGGCATCATGGCTGACAAAATGACCGCAGTTGTGTAGGATAGCCGCCGCCCAGAGATATTCCCGTTCCATCGGATCGCCGGGGTGTAATATGTTCTGGGTTTGGTCGAATAATTCTAAAGCTAAATGGGCGACTTGTTTTCCGTGTTCTAACCGTACTTTGTATTTATCCGCCAGTTTATACACACTGCGCTGGCGCACGGAACTTTGATAACGGAAATGGTCAGCGATCAACCCGTGATTAATCATCCAATTAACAATAATACCCTCTCGTAACGCCCGGTCACAGTAAATAATCTGGTCGCAATTTAATAACAGCATTGCCTCTTGTAAAATCATCGCCCCCGCCAGAATAATGCCCGAACGTTTAGCGGGTAAATTGAGTTGTTCTTGCCGTTGTTGGTCGTTCAAATTCCGTAGTTTTTGTACGAGATTTTGGACTTGTTGACGGGTCAATTTTTGTCCTTGGAGTGGTTGCGGCGGGGGGGAATTATGCAGATGGGCGTGCAGGAGAAAGAGGGCTTCAATCGTGCCTGAGGTGCCAATCATGGGTACGGTTTGGCGGCCTAAACGTTGGCGCAAGTCGTGGGTCGGCCATTCCAACATCCCCCGTAAATAGGCCCGTAACCAGTCGTATTCCGCATTGCTGATGGGGTCGGTGGTAATCATTTCTTGAGTTAAACGGACGGCTCCGACTTTGGTACTGCTCAAATACTGCGGCTCCCCGCCATCCCCCAAAATCAACTCTGTGGAACCGCCGCCAATGTCAATCAGGATATGGTTCTTCTGATGCAATTCCATGCCGGAGAGAACGCCCAGATAAATACAGCGAGCCTCTTCTACCCCAGAGATTAAATCCACGACCAAGCCGGTTTCATCCGCCACCTGTTGCAAAAATTCTGTGCCGTTGGGGGCTTCTCGTACTGCACTTGTTGCTACAGCAATCGTGACTTGAGCCTGGTGAATTTGGGAGAGGGTCAGACAGCGTTTGAGAGCCTCTAATGCCCGGTTCATCGCTATTGGGGTCAGGTTGCCGGTTGTGGGACAGCGTTCTCCGAGACGAACCGTTTCTTTTTCGCGAGCAATCACAGTAAAGGCAGGAATCTGTGGCTGAATCTGCACCACCACCATGTGAATAGAATTTGTACCAACATCTATAGCCGCCAGGACAAGGGGTTCCGTCACTCAATTACCTGTAATGCGTTCTTAACTCTATTTTAAAGGACGACGTACTTCTCACATATAAGCACCTCTCTTTATGGAAGCCAGGGGAAAATTCTCTTGCCAGAAGACCCGAATTATGGAGAACTAGAGACGGGAGCAATACCTGCGCCGCACTGCGTGGACTGCCCCTGCGACCTTTGTTGCCGATTCAAAAGCAATCGCTATATTAACAAAAAATACCACCGCCTCAAAACCAGAAAATTCACCATCGGTGCATCCCGAATTACCCCCGCTCCCCCCAACGTACCAACAGATTTAACCCCAACACAAACGCAATCAACACCACCGCCGCCGCCCAGGCTAAATCCTGTTGATTGGCAAACGGCGACATCGC
>JAUQVQ010000073.1:0-6991 GCA_039794725.1 Gloeomargarita sp. HHBFW_bins_162 | reverse complement strand
TGATTGACCAAACCCGCCTGCCCCAGGAGTTTTCCTACGTGGAAATCCGGCGAGCGATGGATATGGTCACCGCCATCCAAACCATGATGGTGCGGGGTGCCCCGGCGATTGGGGTAGCCGCCGCCTTTGGGATTGCCCTGGCTGCCCAAGAAATAGATACCGAAGAACGTGCCGAATTTCTCGAACATTTAGAAACCGTCGCCACCGCTCTGCGGCAAACCCGTCCCACAGCGATTAACCTCTTCTGGGCGATTGACCAAATGTTAAACGTGGCTCGCCAAACCGTTGGCCCCATCCCGTTTCTCAAGGAGCAACTGATCGAAGCCGCCCAAAATCTGGCCGTTGATGAGTACAACACCTGCGTGGCCATCGGCGAAAAAGGCTTAGCCTGCCTACCGGCTGAACCGCACCGGCTGACCCTGATGACCTACTGTAACGCTGGCGCATTGGCCACCGTAGGGTATGGTACGGCTTTGGGGGTGGTGCGCTCGGCGCACAGTGCCAACCGCTTGATGCAGCTCTATATCTGTGAAACCCGCCCCCGGTTGCAAGGTGCCCGCCTCACCGCCTGGGAATGCGTGCAAGAGGGGATTCCCGCCACGCTGATTACCGACAATATGGCCGGGTACTGTATGTCCCAAGGCTTCATTCATGCCGTCGTCGTGGGAGCCGACCGGATTGCCGTCAACGGGGACACGGCGAATAAAATCGGCACCTACAGTCTGGCCGTGCTGGCCCATGCCCACCAGATTCCCTTCTACGTGGCCGCCCCGCTCTCGAGCATTGATTGGACGATCAGCAACGGTTCCCAAATCCCTATCGAAGAACGGGACATTGACGAGGTGTACCGCATCGGTGAAATCTGGTTGACGGCACCCGGCATTGAGATTTTTAACCCCGCCTTTGATGTCACCCCCGCCCGCTACATCACCGGCATCATCACCGAACGCGGTGTGGTGCCCCCCGACCAACTCCGCCAACTCAACCCCTAAACTCAAAATCGTTATGACTATGATATAGTCATAAATGTTAACCAATTGTTTAGGAGTGGGACACATGGAAGGGTGCTTACAGGTGGGGCAACTGGCTCCCGATTTTGAGGCCACGGCGGTGGTGGATATGGAATTTAAGACCATCAAGTTGTCCGATTATCGGGGGAAATATGTCATTCTGTTTTTCTACCCCTTGGACTTTACCTTTGTTTGCCCTACGGAAATCACCTCTTTTAGCGACCGCTATGAGGAATTTGCCAAACTCAACACGGAAATTTTGGGCGTGTCGGTGGACAGTCAATTTTCCCATTTGGCCTGGATTCAAACCGACCGGAAAGACGGCGGCTTAGGCGAATTGAAGTATCCTTTGGTCGCCGATCTGAAAAAGACCATTAGTTCTGCCTACAACGTCCTGACTCCCGAGGGGGTGGCACTGCGGGGCTTATTCATTATTGATAAAGAAGGGGTAATCCAACACGCCACGATCAACAACTTGGCTTTTGGGCGGAGTGTGGATGAAACCCTGCGGACGTTGCAGGCTATCCAGTACGTGCAAAGCCATCCCGACGAGGTGTGCCCGGCCAACTGGCAACCGGGTGAAAAAACCATGACCCCTGACCCGGTGAAAGCTAAGGAATACTTTGCCGCCGTGTAGCGGGTTATCGCTAAAGATTCTGGAAAACCAGAGCGGGGCGCTACCTGGCGACCCTGGTTCTAAACCCAAAAGGGATTGCTACAGTGCAGGCGCAATTTCCCAGAACCAGTCTCAGGCTACGGGGGCTGGTTTTTTTAACGGGGTTTGGTTTCGCTCAGGTATTGTCGCACGCCCGGATGGTAATTCAACCCCGCCACGAACGGATTTTGCCGTTGGTCTAGGGTGAAGAGTGCCCAAAAGGGGTCGGCTTTTTTCAAGGCGGCCTGTTGTTGGTACAGGGTTTGCGCCAACCGATAGACCACCGGCTGTTCCAGAGAGCGGCGGGCAAACAAACAGGAATAGGTCGCTAACGCAGTCACGGGTTGGGGTTGCCAGGGGTAGGTGCGGGCGGGCACCGCCAGGGGACGATACAGAGCCGCCGCTTCGGGAAAGACTTTTTTGCCCTGGTCTAACGCCGCTTGACCGACGGAAAGGAGTTGAATTTTGGCATTAGCGGGAATTTGTTTGAGTAACGGTGTCCCTACCCCACTAGTCACGAATAAAACATCCAATTTACCGGCCAATAAATCCTGAATTTGCTGCCGAATTTCACCGGTGATTAACCGCTCTCTGGTGGTGTCTAAATCCGCCATTTGCAGAGTTAACAAAGCACTCACGTAGGTACCGGAATCTTCTGGGCCAACCCCAATGCGTTTGCCGCTCAAGTCTTTGAGGGAACGCAGGCCGGGACGGGTCAAAATATGCACCAATTCTTGATTCACCGGGCCAATGACCGTGATATTTTCCGCTAGGGCTTGTTGTTTGCCTCCGAGATTCTTAAACAGGATAAACGCATCTTTTTGCGCAAAGGCTAAATCCCCTTTTCCTTGCGCCAACTGTTCTAAATTAAACATCGAACCGGGCGATTCTTTGAGGGTGATGGTGAATCCTTGCGGTTGTACCACCTTTTGGAGGGCTTTACCCGCCCGTTCATAAACACTCCCCGGTCGCGCCGTCAGTAAGGTTAAAGTGGTCGTTTTCGGTGTCGCCGCTGTCGTTACCCCCAACCCCGGCAGGGCGATAACGCTCGTTACTCCCACGAATGCCGATACGATGAGATTGCGCCGCTTCATTCGTCCTCCCATTGAAATACGTCTTTGGCCACCTGCAGTACCCGATAGCCCGAATCCACCGGTTCCAAGGGGTCTTTGCGTAACCGGTGCCGCAGACACAGCACCAACACCCGGCGAATATCCGCCACCGTTGCCAGCGTCCGTCCCTCCCACGCCGCCAGGGCTTTGGCCGCCCGGTTGGTGACAATATCCCCCCGCAAGCCATCCACATCCAAGGTGGCGCACACTTGGGAAATCCCCACCCGTAGGTCGTAGTCCATTTGCACTTGGGGCAGTAACGTCCGAGCTTGAATAATCTGCGCTCTCAATGACGCTTGCCGCTCCCGGTATTGTTCCAGAAAGCCCCAAGGGTCTCGGTCAAAAGCCGTGCGTTGTTCCACAATCTGTACCCGCAGGGCGGGGTCTTTCACCGTGCGGATTTCGGCGTGCATCCCAAACCGGTCAAGTAACTGCGGGCGCAACTCCCCCTCTTCCGGGTTGCCCGAACCCACCAAGACAAAGCGAGCCGGGTGGCGCAGGGAAATCCCCTCCCGTTCCACCGTATTCCAGCCCGAAGCAGCGGCATCCAGGAGAACATCCACCAGGTGGTCATCCAGGAGATTCACCTCATCCACGTACAAAATCCCCCGGTTCGCCCGTGCCAACAACCCCGGTTCAAATGCCCGTACCCCTTCGGTTAAGGCTTTTTCAATATCAATCGTGCCGCACACCCGGTCTTCGGTCGCTCCCAACGGTAAATCCACCATCGGCACTTTTTGTTTCACCACCGGCAGGGTTTCCCCGCGTTCCTTCGCCTGGCGCACCGGTTCCGCCATCAACTCTGGGTCATCCGGGTCGGAATTAAATGGGTCACCCGCCACCACCGTAATTTCCGGCAGAACATCCACCAAGGCGCGAATTGTCGTTGATTTACCCGTACCCCGGTCGCCCATAATCATCACCCCGCCGATTTTGGGGTCAATGACATTGAGCAAGAGAGCCAGTTTCATTTCCTCTTGGCCGACGATGGCACTAAAGGGAAAAACAGGGCGGGTCAGAGAACGTGTCGCAGTAGCAACCACAGGTTTTTCAGGAATTTAAGACTAAGCATCTATTGTGCCACATAGAGTCTCCTTAACACCGCCCACGCATATTCTTACTATTCCATCGCAATTCTTTGTTGCAATTTAGGATAAAGGTCGCCGGAGCGTAACGTCGGTTCTTGGTTTTTCTTTTATTTATTCTTGAATTTTTTAACATTCATATATCGGAGCATTGCTGATTTTAGGAATGAACTAAAGGACACTTCTAAAAATGGGGAATTAGCCGTCCCAGAGGCGTAGCCCCCATCTCTGGTTCTCCGTAATTTCTGGATTCTAACTAAAGGGAACCTCTAAAAATTAGTGATTAGCGGTCGCAGGGGCGTAGCCCCCGTCTCTGGTTTTCCGTAATTTCTGGATTCTAACTAAAGGGAACCTCTAAAAATTAGTGATTAGCGGTCGCAGGGGGGCACCCCCCGTCTCTGGTTCTCCGTAATCTCTGGATTCTAACTAAAGGGAACCTCTAAAAATTAGTGATTAGCGGTCGCAGGGGCGTAGCCCCCGTCTCTGGTTCTCCGTAATTTCTGGATTCTAACTAAAGGGAACCTCTAAAAATTAGTGATTAGCGGTCGCAGGGGGGCACCCCCCGTCTCTGGTTCTCCGTAATTTCTGGATTCCGGTTAAGAGATTCTTGGCTCGCTTGAATAAATAGAGGTTCCCTGTATTTAATCTTTTCGGGTTGCTATAGCAATCCCTTTTGAATTGGCAACAAGGGTCGCAGGGGCGTAGCCCCCGTATTTGGTTCTTTCTTTCTTCTTTGTTCTCGAATCTTTTCGGATTGCTATATGACCTTAACAAAATAACTGCGGTTGTTTCTGGTCATGATTCACCAAGGCATGATTCGCCGAGTAGGTATGCCGCAAACATTCAGGAGTCATTACATCTTGAGGTGTGCCTATTGCAATTAAGCGATGATTGAGCAACATCACCCGGCTCATACGTTGGAGAAATTCCCCCCAATGATGCGTACTCACTAAAATCATTGCCCCCTGCTGCCGTAATTCGGTTAGAACATCCAAAATCACTCGCTCCGCCTGCGCGTCCACCCCCGTCAACGGTTCATCCAAGAGAAACACATCCGCCCCCTGTGCCAACGCCCGTGCCAAAAACACCTTCTGCTGTTGCCCGCCGGATAACGCCCCAATCCGCCGCCGCCGGAGCGCCAGCAACCCCAACCGCTCCAACGTGGGTGCAATTCGGGAATCGGATCGCCCGCCACACCCCAGACGCACCACCTGCTCGACAGTAATCGGATAATCCCAGTCAATCTGCGAACGCTGGGGAATGTACGCCACCCGCCGCCGCTGTTGACTCAGCAACCGCCCCTCCAACCACACCCGCCCGCTCACCCTAGGGAGTAACCCCAACACCGCCTTGAGTAACGTGCTTTTTCCCGCCCCATTCGGCCCGACCACCCCCACCATCTCCTGGGGAGCCACATGAAAACTGATGTCTGCTAATACCGGTTGCCCCGGATACCCCGCCGACAAGGACTCGACTACCAACATGACCCTCGCCCGCTAAGCCCTAAAACCATAACCCCTTCGCCAATCAGTAGTGAGAATGGTTATCATTGATTTATTAAAACGATTATCATTCTATAACAGGTTGACCCGGAGGTAATGATGCGGACTCGTGTTTGGCTGATCCCGTTGGTGATGATGGTGGTTGGGTGTGGGGTTACGTCCAAACCCGAAGCGGAAGCCCCTGTTACCCCGGCTCCCGATGCCCCCAAGGTGGTCGCCACCTCATCGGTGCTGTGTGACCTGACCCGCCAGATTGCCGAGTCACGGGTGCATTTGACCTGTCTGGTTCCCGGCGGGGTGGATGCCCATACCTACCAGCCCACTCCGGCAGACCGGCAAGCCCTGGAAACGGCGCAGGTGATTTTTTACAACGGTTATGACTTTGAACCGGCGGTGGAAAAGGTGATCAAGGCGGCGCCGGCGAGCGTCACCAAAGTTGCGGTCGGGGAATTGGCCGTTCCCAACCCCCTGATGGGTGAGCATCACCACCATCACGGACACGATCATGATCATGGGCACAGTCACGGACATCATCATCATGGGGAGAAAAAAGCCGCCCAAGTGCCCGACCCCCATGTGTTTCACACCGGCGCAAACGTTGCCAACATGGCGAAAATCATTGGGGAAAAATTAACCCAGGCGTACCCCGCTCAAGCCGATGTCTTTCAAAGAAATACCCAAAATTTAGTCAGTGAATTGCAACAACTCGACACCTGGATGCGCCAACAAGTCCAGACCATTCCCCCCAACCAACGGAAACTGGTGACCACCCACGAAGCCCTGGGGTATTTCGCCCAAGCCTACGGTCTGCAACTTACCGGGGCACTGCAGGGGATCAGTACCCAAGAACAACCCAGTGCCAGCCGTCTCGCCGCCTTGACCAGGGAAATCAAACAGGCACAAGTCCCCACCATTTTTGCCGAAGTGAGTGTGAATCCGAAACTGATTAACACGGTGGCCCAGGAAGCCGGAGTCAAAATTGCCGAAACGCCTTTATTTAGCGATGGGTTGGGCGCACCCGACAGCCCCGGTAGCACGGTGCAAAAAATGTTGATCAGCAACACCTGCACCATTGTCAACGGGTTGGGCGGCACCTGCACTCCCTTCAGCGCGAACCAAACCCAGTCACAATCGTTTTAATGGTTTTTGCCACGATCAACCCATCCAACCATAAGGACAAATACTTCACATAGTACAAATCATATTCCAGTTTCAAGCGGGTTTCCTGCACCCCGGCGGCGTAGCCCTGACTCACCTGCGCCCAGCCGGTAATCCCCGGTTTCACCAGATGGCGGCACATATAGTAGGGAATCTGCTGGCTAAATTCCAGCGCAAAGGGCACCTGTTCCGGGCGGGGGCCGATCAAACTCATCTCCCCCCGCACAACGTGCCACAACTGGGGCAATTCATCCAACCGGAAGCGGCGAATCCATTTACCGACCCGGGTTAACCGCTGATCCCCCGGACGGGCAAACTGGGTTTTGGTCGGTTGCACCCGCATACTGCGAAACTTGACCATCCAAAAAGGTTTGCCCCCCTGCCCCATCCGTTCCTGCCAAAACAACACCGGCCCTGGAGAATCCCACCGCACCGCCAGGGCAACTAAGCCCCCCAACGGCAACAGCAG